>JAEWML010000128.1 GCA_023393155.1 Bacillota bacterium | reverse complement strand
GATTCTCAACGGCGGCGAGGGTCTGGTGAAAATTATTGCCGACGAGAAATACGGCGAGGTTTTGGGCATGCATATCATCGGGCCCCGGGCCACGGACCTCATCGCCGAGGGTGCATTGGCCCTTCGGCTGGAGGCCACGGTGGAGGAGCTGATCTCCACAATTCACAGCCACCCCACCGTCACGGAGACGATGCGCGAGGCGGCGCTGAACGTGGAAAAGCGAGCCATTCATACCAAAAATTAAGCGCGAGCCCCTCTTTGAGAACGCTGCCGCCCGCCGTAAAACTACGGCGGGCGGCAACATGTTGAAATTTTTGTCCCAGAGCGGAAAATTTAAAGAGCGCCTATTCGGGAAAGTCCAGACCCGCCTGAAAGCCGTTTGCGCCGGTGACAATGATGTCTCCCGCCGCCGGAAGCCCCTCGCAGAGATACAGATTTACCTGCACGCCCTCGGAATGCCCCGGATAATTCAGGACGCTGTATGTATAGCGGGTGACCTGTTGGCCCTTCAGCTCCGCCAAATCAAAGCCCTGCTCCCTTTGAAGATCGTTATATGCCTCGTAATCCTCCGTCAGGGGGTCCGGAATGCGGATTTGCAGGGTGGATACCGGGTCGGGGGTAACTTCCCAGCCCAACTCCTTTAAATAGCCGATGCGGGCTTCCTCCGTGTCCAGCCGCGCGGCGCCGTCCTCCGCCGGACTGCGGAAAATACCGCCGAGCACCACCAGCAGAATTGCCAGCGCGGCAAGCAGCACCGCTGCCGCAAGCACCCGTTTCTTTCGCAGATGCGCCGTCCAGATGAACATAAACAACCATCCCTTTCTCCCCGCGCGCCGCGAGATGCCGCGCGCAAAACCATGACGCTTCGGACAAACTCTCCTACCCTTCCGTCATTTCCTTATTCCATTCGCCGCCGGGATATGCTAAAATTAAGGACAATCGCAATGGAAAGGGAGGAGTGAGCCGTAGAAATGCAAAGACTGGACAAGCTGCTTTCCGGAACGGGAAAATGGTCCCGGCGGGAGGTAAAGCTGCTGGTGAAGCAGGGCCGGGTTTTGGCTGACGGCGCACCCGCGCCCTCGCCGGAGACGAAGTACGACCCGGAGACTGCGGCCTTGACGGTGGATGGGGAGCCTGTTGTGCTGTCCCGGTCTGTCTGGGTAATGCTGAACAAACCTGCGGGCGTTCTCTCCGCAATGGAAGACGGGCGGGGCCAAACCGTTCTGGATCTTCTGCCGCCGGAGCTGCAAAGGCTGGGACTGTTTCCGGTGGGGCGGCTGGACAAGGACACGGAGGGGCTGCTGCTGCTTACAAACGACGGGCAGACCGCCCACCGGCTTCTCTCCCCGAAATATCATGTGGATAAGGTATATTACGCAAGGGCGGCCGGGCGGCTGGAGGAGGCGGACAGCCGGGCGTTTGAGGCGGGCGTCACACTGGAGGACGGCCTTGCCTGCCTTCCGGCGGGCCTTGAAATCCTCTCCGTGGGAGATACGAGCGAGTGCCTTGTGACGCTTCGGGAGGGAAAATTTCATCAGGTAAAGCGAATGATGGCTTCCCGGGGGAAGCCCGTGCTGTATCTCAAGCGGCTGTCCATGGGCAAATTGACTCTGGACGCGGCGCTTGAGCCCGGCAGCTTTCGGCTTCTGACGGAAGGGGAACGGCAGATGTTACAAAACGGCGGAAGAGGAATCGGTTGAAAGTTGAATATCACACAAAAAGCCGTCTAAAATTTTGTTGAAAAAAGAAAAAAAGTCTTGCATTTTCACAAAAATGTCGATATAATATAGGCATTGACAGAATGCACAAAGAAAAACGCAGAATGTGCGCTAGGAGGGCCGGCAATGTCGGGAAGAATTTTTCAGAATGTAGTCCTGCAGCTCAAGGAGAACGCGGACCGGACGGTGGGTGTGATCGACGGCGAGGGAATCGTCATCGCGTGCAGCGAGCTTTCCATGATCGGACAGCGGTGGGCGGAGTTTGTCCCCGCGATCAATACCGCAGGGGGGAGCATGGTGGTTTCCTCCGGAAAGACGTTCAAGGCGCTGAATGGCTGGGGGGCGCAGTTTGACTATGCCGCGTTTGCCTTCGGCGACAACGAGATCAGCAAAACAGTCTGCGCCCTTGCCGCCGTGGCGCTGAATTCCGCCAAGTCCTATTACGAGGAGAAGCACGACCGTGGCTCCTTTATCAAGGATATTATCACCGACAACATCATGCTGGGCGACATTTATATGCGGGCCAAGGAACTGCGGGTTTCCAGCGACGTGGCCCGGGGCGTGTTTGTCATTCGCTCCCTGAAAAAGACCGAGTCCGTCCCCACGGACGCGATTCAGACCCTGTATCCTGACCGGCAGAACGATTTTGTTCTCTCCGTGGGCGAGGGAAACGTGGTTTTGATCTGCCAGCTTCCCGAGGGGGCCGGCGTCCGCGAGCTGAACAAGATTGCGGCCTCCATTGAGGAGGCGCTTCAGGTGAGCGGCGAGCCCGCCGCCGTGGTGGGCATCGGCACCGTGGCAACCCATCTGCGTGATTTGGCCAAGTCCTATAAGGAGGCGCAGATCGCCATTGAGGTGGGCAAGGTCTTTGACACGGAGAAATACGTCATCAACTATGAAAACCTCGGCATCGGCCGTCTGATCTATCAGCTTCCCACCACACTGTGCGAGATGTTCTTGCAGGAGGTTTTCAAGAAGAATCCCATTGACGCGCTGGACAAGGAGACGCTGTTCACCATCCACAAATTCTTTGAAAACAACCTCAACGTCTCCGAAACCGCCAGAAAGCTGTTTGTCCACCGCAACACGCTGGTGTACCGGCTGGAGAAAATCAAAAAGCTTACGGGTCTGGACCTCCGGGAATTTGACGACGCCATCACCTTCAAGGTGGCGCTGATGGTCAAGAAATACCTGACCTCCCGGGGCATCGACGCCTGATTGAAACAGAAAAAAGAGCGGACGCAGCGTCCGCTCTTTTTTCTGCGGTAAGATGCGTTTTGCCCGCCGCCCCAGAGGGAAGCGCGGACAAATTCAGGAATTTTTGCGTTGGACAAAGGTCCCCGGATATGATATAATGCACAGCTGTATGAGTGTGAAAAATGTACGAGGTGTTTCCATGCGGATTGATGTGCTGGGCGTGGGCTTTGACAATGTGACCATGGCGGAGGCCGTGGCGGAGGGGCAGCGTCTTTTGAATACGGAGGGAGCGCATTATGTCGCCACCCCTAACCCCGAAATTATAGAGCTTTGCCGGGAGGACCCGGCGGCTCGAGGCGCCGTGAACGGCGCGGCATTGGTCCTGCCGGACGGCATCGGCGTCATTAAGGGCGCGGCGATGCTGGGGACCCCCCTGAAGGAAAAAACGCCGGGGATTGAATTTGCGGAGCGGTTGATGGGGAAACTGGCGGAGGAGGGGAAGTCCCTCTACCTGCTGGGGGCGAAGCCGGGGGTTGCGGAGGAGGCGGGGACCCGCCTTGCGGCCCGCTATCCCGGCCTTAGGATTGCCGGGATCCACGACGGGTATTTTAAACAGGACGCCCCCGTGGCGGAAGCCATCCGCCGCAGCGGCGCGGACTGTGTGTTCGTGTGTCTTGGCGCGCCGAAGCAGGAGCTGTGGATGGCGAAA
>JAEWML010000101.1 GCA_023393155.1 Bacillota bacterium | reverse complement strand
CGCACATTTACCGCTAAACGACGCCCTTCCCGGCTCGCGGTCCTTCCGGGTCGGACGGCTGCCTAATTAGGCAGCGTAAGCAACAGTGTTATTGTTGTTTAATTTATAATTTGCCCGTTTTACGGATGACAGGCGCATCCGCCCGCTGGTCCCGCCTCCATATCCCCGTCGAAACCGGTACACCCCCATATATCGCCGCGCGGCCCGCCTCGTCCACCGCTCCACCACGGCGGCGAGAAACAATGGCGCGAACCTCGCGAACAGTTAAAATGGGTGCTTGAATCTGAATGCGGATTGCTCTTTTGAGATTATAACATACTCCCACCCGGAAGTATGTTACAATTTTATGAAATTTATGTTTTTGTCAGCTTTGCCATCAGCTTCATCGGCGTCAGCTTCGCCGCCAGCCGGTAAAACTTATAAAACGCCGTGGGGGTATAGACGCCTCTGCGGCGTTTTGCCGCCAGCAGCGCGCCGTGGACCACCCGCACCTGATCGCAGTAGGGGAGCAGCTCAAACATTTTTGAGTTGCCGGTGATTCCGCCTGTGTCGCAAAACTCCGTGGCCATGGGACCGGGACACACGGCGGTGACGGAGATGTCCCGGCTGCGAAGCTCTTCGCCCAGCCCCACGGTGAAGTGGGAGACAAAGGCCTTGGTGGAGGAGTAAACCGTCATCCGGGCGTTGGGGCAGAAAGCCGCGATGGAGGACACATTCAGAATCCGCCCGCCCCTGGGGAGATAGGGAAGCGTCAGGCTGGTGACGGCGGTAAGGGCCCGCAGGTTCAGATCGATCATGCGGGTCTGGAGCACCGTGTCCGTCTCGCCCAGATTGCCCCAATAACCCACGCCCGCGTTATTCACCAGCAAAAGCACCTCCGGCTGCTCGGACAAAAGCTTTTCCTGAAGCACGGTAAAGCTCATGGGGTCGCACAAATCCAGCCCCAGACACAGGGCCGGGCGGGGGAGGGACTTTGCCAGCTCCTCCAGCCGGTCCCGTCTCCGGGCGATGAGCCAAAGCTGCTCTACGTCGGGATATTCGGAAATGAGCTGGCGGGCAAATTCCCGGCCCAGCCCAGAGGACGCGCCGGTGACAATGGCGATTTTCATAAAACGCGCTCCCTTTCCTTTGAAATCAGGCGACTGTGCGCTTAACGCTCGGCCTTTTTCTCCGGCGCGGGGTACTCCACACCTTGGGTATCCACCCGGATGGAGGCAATGACCTCCGGCGTTTTGGGCTTGTCGCTGAAATCCACCTTCACCTTGGAGATGCGCACGGCCTCGTCCGCGCCCTCAGTCACCTTGCCAAAGGCGGCATACTGCCCGTCCAGATGGGGCGCGTCGTCCACCATGACGAAAAACTGGCTGCCCGCGCTGTTGGGGGCCATGGTCCGGGCCATGGACAGCACGCCCAGCGTGTGAACCAGATCATTCTGGGCAAAGCCGTTTCCGGAAAATTCGCCGGCGATGGAATAGCCCGGGCCGCCGGTGCCGGTGCCCTGGGGGCAGCCGCCCTGAATCATAAAGCCGGGAATGCAGCGGTGGAAAATCAGCTTGTCGTAATAGCCGGAGTTGGCCAGCGCAATGAAGTTATTCACCGTGTTGGGGGCCTTGTCGGGGTACAGCTCCGCCTTCATCACCGCGCCGTTTTCCATGGTAATGGTGGCAATGGGGTTTTTCGTTTCAGACATATCAAAAATTCCTTTCTTCCTTCGGGTTTTCAATCAAGTATCGCGTGCCGCGCGAAACAATTGCCCGCGCGCCGATGGACTCAGCGGTTCCGCTCCTTCATGTGGCGGTCCATCTCCCGCTCCGCGTCCCGCTTGGCAATGGTTTCCCGCTTGTCATAGTTCTTTTTGCCCCGGCAGGCGCCGATTTCAAGCTTCACCCTTGCGTCCTTAAAATAGACGGACAGGGGAATGAGGGTATACCCGTCCTGCTTCACGAGGGCCTGAAGCTTTCGAATCTCGCTTTTGTGCATCAAAAGCCTTCGGACCCGCTCGGGGCTGCGGTTAAAAATGTTGCCCTTTTCGTAGGGGGAGATGTGCATGCCGTTGACAAACAGCTCACCGTCCTGAATAGAGCACCACGCGTCCTTCAGATTCAGCGTTCCGGCCCGGATGGACTTCACCTCCGTGCCAAACAGCTCGATGCCCGCCTCGAATTTCTCCTCCACGAAGTAATCGTGGTACGCCTTGCGGTTCTGGGCCGCGATTTTGATTCCCTTCTTCTCCGTGGAAAGCGCCTCCCTTCGGGTTCCGTTCTGTAAGATGATGGTAGTTTAGCATAATCCTGCCCAATCTTCAAGTAAAAGAAACGTTGTCATCCCATTGGTTCTTTGCTATAATGGCTAAAGATAATAATAAAGAAGCGAAGGTGCCTTTAAAATGGTTGAAAATCTGGAGGAAACGTTCCTCTCCCGGCAGGAGGTATTTGCCGGGAAGCTGCTGAACGTTCATGTGGATCAGGTGCGCCTGCCCGACGGGAAGACCGCTTCCCGGGAGGTGGCGGACCACTGTCCGTGCGTCGCCGTGGTGGCGCTGGACGGGGGAAACAATGTTTTGACCGTGACGCAGTACCGCTATGCCTTCGGCAGGGCGCTGCTGGAAATTCCGGCGGGGAAGCTGGAGGAGGGCGAGGAACCGGCGGCGGGCGCCCTGCGGGAGCTGCGGGAGGAAACCGGCGCGGTTCCTGACGAGCTTTTGCCCATGGGAAAAATTCTTCCCTCCCCGGGCTGCCTGGGAGAGGAGCTGTATCTCTTTCTGGCCCGGGGCCTGACAATGGGGGAGGCCCGGCCCGACGAGGACGAGTTTCTCCGGCTGGAGCGCATTCCCATGGAGGAGTTGGCGCACCGCTGTCTTCGGGGCGAGATCGAGGACGGGAAAACCGTCGCCGCCGTTTTGAAGGCCAAGCTGTTACTGAACCTTTGACAAGCTGAGAGAGGAGACTCCATGGAACCGAAAAAGACAGTATTGATCGTGGAGGACGAGAAAAACATTGTGGACATCGTCTGCTTTAACCTGCAGCGGGAGGGCTATGCCACGCTGGAGGCCTACGACGGGGAGGACGGGCTGGAAAAAGCGCAAGCGGAGAAGCCGGATTTAATCCTTCTGGACGTGATGCTGCCCAAGATGAACGGCTTTGACGTGTGCCGCGCCCTGCGGGAGAGCCGCAACAATGTGCCCGTGGTGATTCTCACCGCACGGGAGGAGGAGACGGACAAGGTTCTGGGCCTTGAAATCGGCGCGGACGACTACATCACAAAGCCCTTTTCCATGCGGGAGCTGATTGCCCGGGTGGGGGCGAATATCCGCAGGCTCGGCATGGCCGCCCCCCTTGCGGCCTCCGCCGCCGAGGGGGCCATGACCGTGGCGGGGGATTTGGCCGTCAATACCGACAGCCATCAGGTGTTTCGCAGCGGGGAGGTCATCGAGCTGACCCAGCGGGAATACGAGCTTTTAACCTTTTTAGCCAGCCACCCCAACAAGGTATACGCCCGCATCGATCTGATGGAGCAGGTGTGGAACTACGGCTACGTGGGTGACGACGCCCGGACCGTGGACGTGACTGTCCGGCGGCTGCGGGAGAAAATCGAAACGGACCCGGCAAATCCCCGCTACATTCTCACCCGGCGCGGGGCGGGCTATTATTTCGCGACATAAAAAGCGGGAAACGGTCCCTGAAACAGGCGGGGAACGGCCCGGGGCGGGGCCCCCGGATTTCCGGAAGGAAGAGAGGCGCCAGCCGTGTTCAAAAGTCTCCACATGAAGCTGATGCTCATTATGCTGCTGTTGATTACCTCGCTGATGGCCACGGTGGGCGCGTTTCTCACCACCAACGTCGCCAGCTTTTACATCGACGGTTTTTTTGTGCAGATGAACGATATGTTCGGCTCCACATCGGAGGCGGACGGCGTTGCCGCGGCTAAAAATGCCAGTTTTATGGCGGATCTTCTCGCCGCTGCCGACGCGCCGGAGGGGGCGTCCCAGATGCAGAAGATTCTGGAGGCCAACGCCGGAAGCCTTGGCATCGACTATCGCTCCCGGAACTATTACGTGCTGGACGGAGCGTCCGGCGCGGTGCTGGCGGAGTCGGGGGAGAGCGGCGGGATTCTCGCGTCCACGCCAAACCTGATTAAGGCCCTCAACGGCGATGTGGGGGACCGCAGCGACCTGACCGAGGACTATATGGACGTGGCCATCCCCATTTCCGGGGAGGAAGGGCGCTACATCATCTATATACTGGACAACCGGGACACCGTGTCCAGCCTCAACAGCCAGCTTTTTACCATTATCATGCAGGCGCTGGTGATCGGGCTTTTAATTTCCGTGCTGTTCAGCTATCTTCTCAGCAAAACCCTCGTCGGTCCCATTGAAAAGGTGACGGAGGGCGCGGAGCGGCTGGCAGGTGGAGACTTTGGAAACAAGCTGCCGGTGGAATCGCCGGATGAAATCGGCATTCTCACCGGGACCTTCAACCACATGGCGGACGTGCTTCAGGACAGCCTGAACGCGGTGGAAAACGAGCGGAACAAGCTGGACACCCTGTTTCTCCACATGACCGACGGCGTGGCCGCCTTTGACCACGACGGAAAGCTGATTCACTGCAACCCCGCCGCCACGGCGCTTTTGCAGCGCTCCGTTCCAAAGGAGGCGGTTTACGACGAGCTGTTCGGTTCCGTTTATCCGCTGGAGCAGATACTGGCCCTCCAGCGGCCCAACTATGCCGACACGGAGATGGTGGTGGGGGAGAAAACGTTGGAGGCGTACTTCGCCCCGTTTTCCGATCAGGTGAGCGGCGGCGTGCTGGTGGTGCTGCACGACGAGACGGAGCACCACCGCAGCGAGGAGCGGCGCAAGGAGTTTGTGGCCAACGTCTCCCATGAGCTGCGCACGCCCCTCACCAATGTGAGAAGCTATGCCGAAACCCTGCGATGCAGCGGCGGAGACATCCCCCGGGACACCGCCGACAATTTTCTGGACATCATCATCAACGAGACGGACCGCATGACCCACATCGTTCAGGACCTGTTGACCCTCTCCCGGCTGGATGCGGGGAACACGGAGATGAGCTGCGCCCGCTTCGACTTTGGCGACGCCATCGCCAGCGTGGTCCGGGCCAACGCGCTGGAGGCGCGGCACCACGGCCACGAGCTGAAGCTGGAGCCGGCCCAGACCCTGCCCATCATCGAGGGCGACCGCCAGCGGCTGGAGCAGGTAATGATGAATATTTTAGGCAACGCCATTAAATACACCCCCGATGGCGGGCGCATTCTGGTCACCGCGGGGACCACCGAGGAGCACGTGTGGATGGAGGTGGCCGACAACGGCATCGGCATTCCGGTAAAAGACCGGGAGCACGTGTTCGAGCGGTTTTACCGGGTGGACAAGGCCCGCTCGCGGGAGTCCGGCGGAACGGGCCTGGGCCTGTCCATTGCCAAGGAGATTGTGGAGCGGCATCAGGGCACCATTCGCCTGGCCCGCCACGAGGGGCCGGGCACCACGGTCCGGCTGACACTGCCCCTCCGCCAGACGCGGCGGGAGGCATGACGCAAAGAGACAAGAAGGAGGGCGGGCATGGACCCAAGAGCGAAAAAGCGGCGGAACCGTCTGCAAAATATCGCCATCGCCCTGCTGAGCGTCTCCGCCGTGGCGCTGTTTATCCAGACGCAGCTATTCAACCTCCGGACTGACGGGGGCTATCTCTCCAGCCTGTTTTCCTCCGGCTCGGTCCAAAAAACCCAGAGCGTTTCTGGGCTGACGGACCTTGAACTGCCCGCGCGGGTGGCTGTTACGGGCGCTTACGGCCGCTGGGCCGGACTGGCCCTGACCACCGGAGGCGAGGATTTTTCAAAGCCGGGAAATCTTTTGATGGAGGCGCTGGGCTCCGCCGGAACGATGAAAAAGTGCGGCGTGGAGGATTTTCGCGCCGCGCTGCGAGTGGGGACGGATACCGGCGGGTCCGTCTATTATGACTTTGGCGGCGCGCTGCCCCTGTCCATCCTGTCAGGAGTGGTGGGCGCACGGTGGAGCGGGGGAGAGATCTCCGCCCGCCGGGTGCTGGTGCAGGTGGATGAAACCGTGGTGCGCCTGTTCGCATGGGACGGGGAGGGCGCCTGCTTTGTCTGCACCACGGCCATTTCCGCCGAAAGCGTGAGGGAGCTGGTGAGAGAGTATTCTCTCGGAAGCGCGTGGTTTGCCTTTGACCGGCCGGAGAGCGACGGGCATGTGGCCGCCTTTTCTCTCTTTTCCGACCAGCTTGACCCGCCTGTAAACCTTGCCGTCTCCGCCGGGATTGCGGATTCCGACGCGGTGCTGGAGGCCCTGTCCTTCAACCCCCACACCAACTCCCGGTATCCGGAGCCCTCCGGTGCGGAGGTAGTGGTGGAGGGGGACCGAAACCTGCGCATTTACCCCAATGGGGAGCTGTCCTATCAGGGCGGCAGCGGAACGCTGCGCATCGCTTCCGTGGAAGAGGTCCCCACGGAGACGGAAACCGTGGTGGGCGTGTTTCAGCTTCTGAACGGGCTGCTGCCCGATCAAAGCAACGGGACATTGTTTTTGCAGGAGCTTTTCGCCGCCGAGGATTCCGTCACGCTGCGCTTTGGCTATCAGTACGCGGGGCTTCC
>JAEWML010000258.1 GCA_023393155.1 Bacillota bacterium | reverse complement strand
CAGCTATATCCTAAAATTTTAGGACGAATAGCTGCTATCCGCGGTGCCACCTAACTTACTGTAAAACAGTCACCTTCAAGGCTCCAACAAGCCCGTGCGCTTTAACGGTCGCAACTCGTCTTTCCTATTGGCAGGTGTCCCCGCGTTCAGATCGCAGCTCCGGAGTGTTCTTCGCGCGGACTCTTGTGCAGGCTTCCCACTGCCGCCTGCTCACTTTGACCGATTTTCCGCGGTACTTTTCTCCATCAACGCCTTTGTTGATATGTTCAGTTTTTAAATAAAACCGCTACGGTTTTAATGGAGCAAGTTTACCATCCCAAAGCGCCGCTGTCAACGTCAAATTAAACGAATATCTCCGGCGGGTTCCTGCATTTTTTCTAAACTTTGCGTCATAACGCCGAAAAAAGTACGCTATACGGAGGACATCTGTCGCTTTACCAAATATTTTTTGCAGCCGCAGCCCGTGGAAATTCCTTGGCGGCAAAAGAAACCGGCAGACGGCGGGCCGCGTTGGGGGAAATTTCCCGAAAGGCGCAGCCCGCTGCCGGTCACAGGCTGATTTCAACGCGCTCGCCGGAAGCCCCGGCAAAGGCGGGCCGCGCTTTCTCCAAAAACGCCTCCACCTGCTCCGGGCACCGACCGATGTAGAGCGCGGGGTCCAGCGCCGCGAATATTTCCTCCGCCGTCATGCCAAATACCGGCTCCCCTGCCAGCCGCTCCAGCAAATCGCAGGACTCGCCCTCCTTCATCCGGGCCGTGGCGGCCATGGAGCATTCCCGAATCACCTCGTGGAGCTGCTGGCGGTCGCCCCCGCGCTTCACGGCCTCCATCAGCAGATTCTCCGTGGAAATAAAGGGCAGATATTCCCGCACCGCTTTGTCCACGATTTTTTCGTTCACGTGCAGACCGTCCGTCACGTTGGCCATCAGGCGCAAAATCGCGTCGGCGCACAAAAAGCCCTCGGGAAGGGAGATGCGCCGGTTGGCGGAGTCGTCCAGCGTCCGCTCCAGCCACTGTACGCTTGCGGTCATGGGGGCGTTCATCGCGTCCGCCATCAGATAGCGGGAGAGGGAACAAATGCGCTCCGCGCGCATGGGGTTTCGCTTATAGGGCATGGCGGAGGATCCGATCTGGTTTTTTTCAAAAGGCTCCTCAAGCTGCCTATCGTGCTGCAACAGCCGCAAATCATTGGCAAAGCGATAGCAGCTCTGGGCGATGGAGGAAAGGACGTTTAAAATCCGGCTGTCCAGCTTTCTGGGATAGGTCTGCCCGCAGACGGCAAAGCACTCCCCAAAGCCAAAGGCGGCGCAGAGCAGCCGGTTCATTTCGTCAACCTTTTCCCCGTCCCCGTCAAACAGGTCCAGAAAGCTTGCCTCCGTGCCGGTGGTCCCCCGGCAGCCCAAAAACTTCATGCCCGCAAGAACGAAGTCCAACTCCTCCAAATCCGACAGCAAATCCTGCATCCAGAGGGCGGCCCGCTTGCCAACCGTCACCAGCTGGGCGGGCTGATAGTGGGTATAGCCCAGAGTGGGCAGGGCCTTATGCTTCTCCGCAAAGCCGCCCAGATTCTCCAGCACCGCGCAAAGCTCCCCCCGCAGATATTTAAGCCCGTCCCGGAAAATAATCAAATCCGCGTTGTCGGTGACATAGCAGCTTGTGGCCCCCAGATGGATGATGCCCGCGGCGGAGGGCGCCGCCTGCCCAAAGGCGTACACATGGGCCATCACATCGTGGCGGACTTCTTTTTCCCGCTTGGCGGCGCAATCATAATCAATGTCGCCCACATGCGCCGCCAGCTCGTCCACCTGCTCCTGCGTGATGGGAAGGCCCAGGGCCCGCTCCGCCCGGGCCAGCTCCACCCACAGCTTCCGCCAAGTTTGAAACCGGGTGTCGGGAGAAAACAGGCGCAGCATATAGCTTGATGCATACCGCGACGCCAGGGGAGATTCGTAGCGCTCCTTACTCATAGTGTGTCAGCCTTTCACAGTGAAGTCGGAGAGAGGGAGACGCCCGGAGGTCGCCTCCCTCCCCGGGAATAAAACGGGTTGCCCCGCAAGGTTCGGTTTTACCGGATAATAATGGAGTCCCGCTCCGGCCCCACGGAGACGTAGCCGATACGGCAGCCGATGGCCTTTTCCACCAGCAGCACATAGTCCTGCGCAGCCTTGGGCAAATCCTCCCACCGGCGCACGCCGGAAATGTCGCATTTCCAGCCGTCCACATACTCCGTCACGGGCTTTGCTTCGGAGAGAAGGGCTGGGAAGGGAAACGCGTCGGTCTGCTTCCCGTCTACTTCATAGTGGGCACACACGGGGATTTTTTCCAGATAGCTCAGCACGTCCAGCTTGGTCAGGGCAATGTTTGTCGCGCCCTGCACCTCCACGCCGTATCGCGTGGCCACCAGATCGATGGGTCCCACCCGGCGGGGACGACCGGTTTTCGCCCCGTATTCGTTCCCGGCCACACGAAGCTGTTCGGCTTCCTCGCCAAACCACTCGCAGGTGAACGGCCCCTCCCCCACGCAGGAGGAATAGGCCTTCACCACGCCCACCACCTCGTCAATCCTCGCCCACGGCGCGCCGGAGCCCACGGGGGCATAGGCCGCGATGGCGTTGGAGGAAGTGGTGTAGGGATAAATGCCGTAATCCAAATCCCGGAGGGAACCCAACTGGGCCTCGAAGAGAAAGCTCTTGCCCTGCGTCTGCGCCCCGCGCAAAAACGCGCCGGTGTCGCAGATAAAGGGCTTCAGCTTTTCGCCGAAGTCCCCGATCCAAGCCATCAGCTCTTCCATGGTATAGGGCTTTGCCCCGTAGACCTTTTCAATGGTCAGGTTTTTCCACTCCAAAAGAGATTTCAGATGCTCCTTTAAGTGCGCGGGATACAGCAGTTCTCCTGCCTGCACGGTCTTCTTCTGGAATTTATCGGAATAGAAGGGGGCAATGCC
>JAEWML010000255.1 GCA_023393155.1 Bacillota bacterium | reverse complement strand
GCCATGGCCCAGGCTACGTCGATTGCTTCGCCAAAGGTTTGCAAAGCAATGGGGGCGCGGAGCTGTTCACCTCGCTCTTCAATGAGGGCGTGGTTCATGTCCGTGTTAATCAGCCCCGGGATATACCCGTTTACGCGGATGCCATAGGGGGCCAGCTCGGCGGCCAGCGTTTTGACCATAGAGCTGATGGCGGACTTGGTAGCGGCGTACACGCCGCTGCCGACGGAGGGGAACAGGGATGCAAAAGAAGAGGCCAGCAGCATCACGCCGCCCCGGTCCTTCATAAAGCGATAGCCGATGCGGGCGCCCAGATAAACGGATTTCAAATTGGTGTCCACCGTCCGGTCCCACACCTCTTCGGTCGTGTCGATAATGCTGTGCTGCGGGTAAATGCCCGCGTTGCTGACCCAGACGTCAATGGGACCCAGCGCGGCCTCCGTGTGCGCGGCAAAGCGCTCCAAAGAGGCGGCGTCGGAAACGTCGCAGGCTTCCCCGAAGGCGGAGATACCCTTTGCCCGAAGGCTTTCCAGCGCCGCCTCCAGCTTTTTTGGATTTGTGCCGCAAACGGCCACCTTGGCCCCAAGCGTGCCCACAAGCTCCGCGTAGGACAGGCCGATGCCCCCGGTGCCGCCGGTGACGAGAATCACCCTGTTGTCAAAGCGAATGTTCATAATCGTGTCCTTTCTGTTCTTTCGGGCTTTGCGGACGCGCCGCGAAAGCCGTCTTTTAAAAACCGAAGGCATTGAGATACCCACAATGCTCTCGAAAGGAGAGCGGAGTGCGGGTGATTAGCCGAAGATACCCACGGCGTTCATAATCGCCACGGTGATAAGGCACACCACGGAGGACACCGCGCAGGGCACGGTCACGTACTTCACGGACTGCTGTGTGTTCAGGTGGAAGAACTGGCCCATCACCCAGAAGCCGGAGTTGTTGTAGTGATTGCCCATCAGGCAGCCGCTGCCAATGGCCAATACGGCGGCCAAAGGAGCCAGCCCCAGATCGGGCATCATGGGCAGCACAATTGCCGCGGCGGTCATTCCCGCGGTGGTCATGGAGCCAACGGCGGTCATCATGATCGCGGCAATGGCCCAGGGCACAACAATGGTGGGAATGGGGCTGTTGCCAATCATCTCAGACAGAGGCGCCAGCGCGGGAGAATTTTTCAGCACGTTGCCGAATGCGCCGCCCATGGCGGTGATCAGCAGCGGAGACAGGCAGACCATCAGTCCGCGGGCAACCCACTTGTCCAGCATGATCTCATTAAGCTTAATATTCGGCTCATTGTAAGTGGTGGCGTAAATGCCCCGCACCATCGTGCGCTGGCGATAGCCCAGCCACACAGAGTACATCAGGCCCACGAACAGAGCAATCACCTTGTTGCCAAAAACGGTGCAGAAGGTGTAGATGGCGCTGCCCTCGGTGGCGTACATCTGGGCAAAGGAAGAGGCGGAGATCAGCAGCACGGGCAGCAGCAGAGGAAGGAAGCCCAAAACCGTATTCGGAAGACCCGGATCCTTAATCAGAATGTCGTCCACGCTGTCGGAATGAGTTTCCGACATGCCCCGAACAAATTCAGGATTGGGCTCAATCCACTCCTTCGCCGTCCATTTGCGCAGCAGGAAATAAGGAACGAAGAAGCCTGCCAGAGATATTACGACGCCCCACATAATGGTCAGGCCAAGATCCGTCTTAAACATAATGGCGATGGCCAGAATGCCGGGAGTGGGGGGCACCAGGGCGTGCGTCAGGAACAGGCCCAGACCGGTAAAGGACGCCATGGTGGACATGGAGATGTGCTTGCGCTTGGACAGCATGGAAGCGATGGGGGCGGTCAGCACCATGGTGATGTCGCCGAAAACAGGGATGGACATGATGAAAGCGGTCAGGGACGGAGCCAGCTCCATGTTCTTGCCACGAAAAAGCTTAATGAAAAAGTTGGCGATGGCCTTGGCCGCGCCGGTATCTTCAATGGCCATGGAAATAATGGCGCCCAGAATGATGGTGATACCCACGCTTCCCAGCGTATTTCCAAAGCCGCTGCTGACATAATCAACCGTGCCGATCACACCATAGCCAAGGAAAATACCGGTACCCAGAGCCGCTATGAACAGCGCCAGTACCGGGTGCATTTTCAGCTTCACAATCATTACTACCAGGGCAAGAATCGCGATCACCAAAATTAACAGAAATATTCCTACGGACATAATCGTTTCTCTCCTTTTTTTATACTTGTAAAGTTGATTCCTAGCCGGGAAAGAGCGTACGCCGGGACTATCACCCTCCTTAGTATGGACAGTTATTTTTCGTCCTTAACGTTCTTTTTTATCGCCTGTTATTCTATAATAGAGAACTAATTAAATAATAGACCGGACGACATATTTTGTCAACATCTAAAGAATATTTTTATGCACAACGCCACTATTTTAACCTTGTTCTAGTGTTTTTTAACAAAAACACGGGAATAGTTTGTTGAGGAAAATTCCAAAAAATTAATTCAATATATAAATATTATAAAAAATATTCTATAATATAGAATTATAGGTTTAAAAATTTGCAACTTTTATACTTGTTCACTATTAAAATTCATGCGCATCCAAACGCTGTCACAAAAGAACGCCGGCAAAGAAATTGGACGCAGCTCAAAAGGGCGGAACGTTTAACTTGTATCATGACCTGTACATTTTAAAAATTTAGCTAATTTTGACCGTATTCTTCTCGCCGCGCAACACATACGAGATAATAAAAATCCCCGGAACCACTGATGTTACAATGGTTCCGGGGATTTATTTCTGGAGCGGCTGATGGGAGTCGAACCCACCTATGCAGCTTGGGAAGCTGCCGTTCTACCGATGAACTACAGCCGCGCGTCGCTCTTACAGATTGCGCGTGAGGATAGTATAGCAGACCCGTTTCCATTTTGCAAGACGAAAAATGGCCAAGGGCGCATTTGTTTTTCCCGTTTCTCATAGACTGGGACAGCAAGGGCACCGCCGCACAATGCCCGGCTGTCGCCTTACATACGCATTTGCATGCAAATTTTTTTACACTTTGCAAAAATGCCCGCAAATACATCCCGTATTTGCCGCGCTTTCTGCTTTGTCCCAAACAGATTTGCCGACGCACTTGCGTATTTAAGATGCTGCGGTATTGCCCAAGAAAAGGGGGAGCGTTATGAAAAAACTGCTGTTCGCGCTGGCGGCGGCACTGGTGTTGATTGTCCCGGCCAAGGCGCTGGAGGTGTCCGCACCCTCCGCGCTGCTGATGGAAAAGGAGACGGGAACGGTTTTGTTCGCCAAAAACGAGCATGAAAAGCTGGAGCCGGCCAGCGTTACGAAGGTAATGACCCTGCTTTTGACCATGGAGGCCATCGAAAACGGAACCCTTCACTACGACGACATGGTCACCGCCTCGGCCCACGCGTGCTCCATGGGCGGCAGCCAAATCTGGCTGAAGGAAAACGAGCAGCTAAGCGTTGACGACATGCTTAAAGCCGTGTGCGTCGTCTCTGCCAACGACTGCTCCGTGGCTCTGGCGGAACACATCGCCGGAAGCGAGGACGCCTTTGTGGAGCGGATGAACCAGCGGGCCAAGGAGCTGGGCATGGACGACACTCATTTTGTCAATCCCACCGGCCTTCCCGCTGACGGACACGTCACTTCCGCTTACGATATTGCCCTGATGAGCCGGGAGCTGATTTTAAACCACCCGGACCTGCGCAAGTATACCACCATCTGGATGGACACCCTTCGGAACGGAGCCTCTTCTCTGGTGAACACCAATAAGCTGATCCGCTTCTACGAGGGGGCCACGGGCCTGAAAACCGGCTCCACCGGCGCGGCCCAATACTGCCTCTCCGGCACGGCGGAGCGGGACGGCATGGAGCTGATTGCCGTCATTATGAAGGGCCCCACCTCCGCCCAACGGTTTGAGGACGCAAAATCCCTGCTGAGCTATGGCTTTTCCACCTATGCGCTGGTAAAGGCCGTGCCGGACGGGGCGCTTCCTCCGGTGAACGTTTCTTTGGGGACGCAGGCCACGGTGCAGCCTGTGGCGTCGGGAGAATCCCTGCTGCTGGAAAAGGCCAAAGCGGCAAAGCTTGAAAAGTCCGTGTCCCTTACCGAGCAGGCGGCGGCTCCCATCGCAAAGGGCGACGTGCTGGGAACGCTGATTCTCTCCTCCGGGGGAGAGACGGTGGCCGAGGTTCCGCTGGTGGCGGGAGAGGACGTCCCCCGCGTCACCTGGGGCGCGCTGGCCCTGCGGTATCTGCGCACGGCGTTTTTGGGCGGCTGATTTCAGTCCGAATTTCCGGTCTTTTTTGGATTTTTCCTTGTGGCGCAGGGGGAATGCTAGTATAATAGGGTCATCACCCAAGGTCGCGGGGCGATCCGGAAAGGACGGTTGTTATGCTGGAAGTGAAAACCTTTCATATGGACTCCTTGATCCCCATGCCCTATGAGGAAGCTATGGCTCCCCGGCTGGGGCTGGCCCACGAAAAGCTGCAAAGCGGAACCGGTCCGGGCGGCGAGTTTACCGGCTGGGTCCGTCTGCCTGAGGACTATGACCGGGGGGAGTATGCCCGCATCAAGGCGGCGGCGGCCAAAATCCGCAAAAATTCCGGCGCACTGGTGGTGGTGGGCATCGGCGGATCCTATCTGGGCGCCCGGGGCGTGATCGACCTTTTGTGCTCCCCCAGCTATAACCTGAAAAAGAAGGACGGCCCCAACATCTACTTTGCGGGCAACGGCCTGGACGCCGACGCGCTGGGCGAAACGCTGGACCTTTTGGACGGCGTGGATTTTTCCGTGAACATCATCTCCAAGTCCGGCACCACCACGGAGCCCGCCGTGGCCTTCCGCTTTCTGCGAAAGCTTTTGGAGGAGCGGTACGGAAAGGACGGCGCGCGACAGCGCATTTTTGCCACCACCGACCGCAGCCGGGGCGCGCTGAAATCTCTGGCGGACAAAGAGGGCTGGGAAACCTTCGTGGTGCCTGACGACGTGGGCGGGCGGTATTCCGTGCTCACCGCCGTGGGCCTTTTGCCCATCGCCGCGGCGGGCGTGGACATCGACGCTCTGCTGCGCGGCGCGGCGGAGATGATGGAGCGGTGCGCCGTCCCCGGCTATGGCTGCCCCGCATGGCGGTATGCCGCCGCCCGGTATCAGCTTTACCGGGACGGGAAAACCGTTGAAATTCTCGGCTGCTTTGACCCGGCGTTCCGCATGATGGCGGAGTGGTGGAAGCAGCTTTATGGCGAGAGCGAGGGAAAAGAGGGCAAGGGCCTGTTCCCCGCCAGCGTGGAATTTACCGCCGACCTCCACTCCATGGGCCAGTACATCCAGCAGGGACGGCGGCTGATGTTTGAAACGGTGGTCCGGTTCGGCCCGTCGGCCCGCCAGCTTTCTGTGGAGCGGGACGAAGAGGACGGCGACGGGCTGAACTTTCTTGCAGGAAAGTCTCTGGACTTTATCCGGGACAAAGCTGCCGAGGGAACGCTTCTGGCCCACACGGAGGGCGGCGTTCCCAACCTGATCATCGAGGCCGGGACCCGGAACGCGGAGACTGTGGGCGGTCTGATTTACTTCTTTGAATACGCCTGCGGGCTCAGCGGGTATCTGCTGGACGTGAATCCCTTTGACCAGCCGGGCGTGGAGGACTATAAGAAGAATATGTTCGCTTTGCTTGGAAAACCCGGCTTCGAGGACCGGGGCGCGGAGCTTCGGGCAAAGCTGAACCTGTAAACGAATACCGGGGGCGAAAAATTCGCCCCCGGCATTATTCACAAACTTTTTTGCAGGAATTCTGCATTGTCTTTTCGGGGAATCTATGCTATGCTGGAGACATAGAAATCCACCCCGTGATTTCAAAAGAACAGGAGTGATACACTATGGTTAGATTGATTATGGGCGTCAAAGGCTCCGGGAAAACCAAGCAGCTCATCGACCTCATCAACAGCGCGGCAAAGGACGAGCCGGGCAACGTGGTTTGCATTGAATCAAATTCCGCTCTGACTTACGACATCCACTACCATATCCGCCTGATTGACGTAAAGGAATATAAACTGAACAACTACGAGTCCGTACGCGGCTTTATCAGCGGCCTGTACGCCGGGAACTACGACATCTCCCACGTTTTCATCGACAACCTGTGCAAGGTGACCGGCGGCGACGTAGACCACAAAACCGAGGAATTTTTGAACTGGCTGGACGCCTTCGGCGAGAAGAACAGCATCAAATTTACCG
>JAEWML010000197.1 GCA_023393155.1 Bacillota bacterium | reverse complement strand
CAGGTGGACAACGGCGCCGGAATTTTAGACGAGACGGCAAGGTCCCTCCAGAATGCCGTGGAAGGTGCGAAGGGAGTGGTGGAGGCTACGGGTAAAATCATGCTGGCGTCCACAGAACAGGCAAACTTCATCGAGAAGGTAGCATCTGGCATCGCTCAAATTTCGGACGTGGTTCAAGCGAATTCCGCAACTGCGGAGGAAAGCGCGACAGCCAGCGAAGGACTGACGGGGCAGGCGCAGATATTGAAAGAGCTTGTGCATAAATTTCGATTGGATTAATTACTCAGATGGCGGAAGACTTTGCCGACATCCATATCCTGTTTTTTAAATCGCAGGACTCGGTGGCATATGAATAAGGGGCCGGCAGATTCAATTTAGAAACTGCCGGCTTTTTATGCTTTTGCATAAGCATCTGAAAAAATCTGCTGCCCGCCGCATTTCAGCCGCTGAAAGAAGATGGGAAGGGCTGCGGGGGCCGTTTTTCCCGCTGCGGATCTATCGGCGGCGCGTTTGCTTGCCCTTTGGTTGACAACAGCCTTGGAATCAGATATAAAAAAGTGTGCGAATCATTTTAAGCGGCCGATGCGTCGCCTGAACTATTTTCGGGCCGGAGGTTTCGGGTGAATATGAAGCCCGGGCTTCACAAAATTTTTGTACGGAGAAATGATATATGGAAAGCTTAAAGGCATTTTTAGCACGGAAAGACATTGTGATTTCCCTCAGAAGATACGGGATTGACGCAATGGGCGCAATGGCGCAGGGCCTGTTTTGTTCTCTCCTGATCGGTACGATTATCAATGCGCTGGGGGCCCAGCTTCACATCCCGTTTTTGACCGCGCCGGTTGTGACGGTCAATGACGTCGCCTATACGGTCGGCTCTCTGGCCACGATCATGAGCGGCCCCGCGATGGCCGTTTCCATCGGCTACGCGCTTCGCTGTCCCCCGCTGGTCTTGTTCTCGCTGATTACCGTTGGCTTCGCTTCCAACGCGCTGGGCGGCGCGGGGGGGCCGCTGGCCGTGCTGTTTGTTGCGATTTTCTCCGCCGAAATCGGGAAGGCCGTGTCAAAGGAAACGAAGGTGGACATTCTGGTAACGCCGCTTGTCACCATCGGGACCGGCGTGGCCCTGTCCGCGTGGTGGGCCCCTGCGCTGGGAAGCGCCGCCATGAAGGTGGGCGGCATTGTCATGTGGGCGACGAACCTGCAGCCGTTTTGGATGGGGGTTTTGGTATCCGTCGTTATCGGCATTGCGCTGACGCTTCCCATTTCTTCCGCGGCAATCTGCGCGGCGCTGGGCCTCACGGGAATTGCAGGCGGCGCTGCCGTCGCAGGATGCTGCGCGCAGATGGTGGGGTTTGCCGTGATGTCCTTCCCGGAAAACCGATGGAGCGGACTGGTGGCGCAGGGGCTGGGTACTTCTATGCTGCAAATGGGAAATATCGTGAAAAATCCGAGGATATGGATTGCACCGATTCTCACGTCCGCCATTACCGGCCCGATGGCTACCTGTTTGTTTCATCTGGAGATGAACGGCGCCCCCGTATCCTCCGGGATGGGAACCTCCGGACTTGTGGGCCAAATCGGCGTGTATACCGGCTGGATAGACGATATCGCGCGGGGCGCCAAGGCTGCCGTAACCTCAGGGGATTGGATCGGATTGCTTCTGATTTCGTTTCTCCTTCCGGCTGTCATCTGCCCGCTGATCAACCTCGCTTTCAAAAAGATCGGATGGGTAAAAGACGGCGACATGACTTTATCGTAGGAGGCGTGGGCGTTTCCGTGGCGATGGGCGGATTCGATGTGAGAATCGCTGCGGACTTACCCGTGATCAGGTTGAGTTCTGGGCCAAAACGACCGTTCTGCGCGGCGCGCCAATGGAGAGGCACTCCGCTTTTTCAATACCGACTGTTTCGATGAAGCCGAATGCGCCCACTTTAAAATGACTGATATGAAAGAAAGGTTGTAAAAACAGAATGGTGAATACGATTCTATTTGATTTGGACAATACCTTGCTGGATTTTAACCAGGCGGAGAGCATCGCGCTGACGCAAACCCTGCTCCAACTGGGGATTCATCCGAATGAGGCCGTTATCCGCAGATACAGCGAATTGAATCTGGCGCAGTGGAAGCTGCTGGAGCAGGGGAAGCTGAGCCGAAGCGAAGTGAAAACGCGGCGGTATCGGCTTTTGTTCGATGAGCTTGGCGCGGCGTGTTCGGCTGAAAAAGCGGCGGAGATTTATGAATCCCTGCTGGAAGTCGGCCATTATTTTATAGATGGGGCGGAGGAGCTGCTGCGCGACCTTTCTCCCCGTTATCGCCTGTACATCGTCACAAACGGAACGACAAGCGTCCAGAGAAGCCGCATCAAAAGCGCCGGCCTTGAAAAGTACATGGAGGGTGTTTTTATTTCGGAGGAGATTGGGTTCAACAAGCCCGGCAGCGACTTTTTCGATCACTGCTTCGCGCAAATTCCACACGTTCGCAGAAACGAGGCAATCATCGTTGGCGACAGCCTTTCCTCGGACATTCAGGGTGGCATAAATGCGGGGATTCAAACGGTGTGGTTCAATCCGGCACGGCTGCCCAACGATTCGGGCATCCTGCCGGATTATGAAATAGATGCTTTGAAGGAGCTTGGCCCCTTGCTGAATACATACGCTTGACCCATCAAAATACTCTGCGTTACAAAAGAAAAGTGCAATCTCCATGCTGAATAGTACGCAGAAAACTTATTTGGACAACGGATATCGGATGCATGAGCACATCGAAAGCGGAATTTTACAAAGCCGGAAAATCAACAAAGATGTGAATTGGGGCCGGTATTTTACAGAGAAGATTGGTGGGAAAGCCGAATGTTTCCCAGCGCAGACAGATTCAAGGAATTGCTGGTCAAGCGTTATCCATAAGCCGGGGAGGGATGACCCACAGCACTCGCAACGCCGGAGAATGATTATTGCATCTCCACGCAGCCGGCAGTCAGATCCACGGCTTCCCGCACAAGATCGGCGGGAGCAGATGGAGCTGATTGGCAGATTCGACCGCCATGGAGAAGAAAGCGGTGTTGGTGATGGCATCGACGCGCAGGAGAATTGGACTTCGACCATGGGCGATGACAGCCCATTGCAGCGGAAAGAGGACTTTGAAGGAATGCCTTTGAAGGAATGCCACGGGGAGCTGAAACCGCTGTACACCTTGCGGCGTAAAGGGCTTCGATCTCAAATCAACGAGGCTAGGCTCCGTGTGCTTCCGCTTCACACGAAGGAGGTCGAGAGTTCAAGTCTCCCAGTCTCCACGAGATAAGCCGCGAAATCGTATGATTTCGTGGCTTTTTCATCACTTTTTGAGATTTTAAGTGAAATGCGAACCGCTTGCCTGCAATCCCTTTTTGCGTGATTTTGGGAATTTCCCACCACTCGGTTCGCATCTCAAATGAGGGTCTGATCCCCGCTTCTGCAATCAGGCCGTAGGCCGGAGCATCGCCGTTCCAACCTTCTTGTTGTCCTTCCCCGCCTCGTTGGCGCACAGAGATCGAAAGTCCTCAAAGGACACATTAAACTCAATTTCCAGCTCATAGTCGCGGCGCACATAGACCGCCTTGACAAATTGGGCCACGATCATCTTCTTGGCTTCAAAGGGATTGCCTTCATACAGCTCTGCCCAGTTAATCAGGCGGGCGTATTCCCGCCTCACTGCCTCGGCGCTGGTGGAATATTCCTCTAACTCGGCCTGTGCCGTTCGCTGGTTGGATTCTGCAACTTGCAAGGTCCCCGCGGCTTACTTTCGCTTTCGCTCCTGATACTGATTATTCGCAAGCTTGAGATTTGCCTTGGCAAGTTCAATTTGCTTGGCCTGCTGACCGGCAATCAGATCTTGGGCACAGACGGCTTTGATTTTCTCAAACTGTGTCCGAACAATTTTGCTCACAAGCGCGTCCAATTTCGTGACGCCATACCCGGATTGTCCGCCGCACTCGCCGGGGTGCCGAATGTTGTAGTGGCAGTCATACCGTACGCAAACCTCGATGTTGTTCTTGACGAACCATTCCTCCACAAACGGCGCCTCGTCTTCCCTGCGGCCCAAACGGTCAAACATGAACACCAGCAGAACGTCAAACTTTCCGGCCACGGCTTTACGCTGGATTTCCTGAATCATAGGTGCCCTCCTGAAAACGACAAGGGCCGGGCCTGATGTCGGACACGGTTCTTGATATAGAATGGTTTTGTTTTCATAAATGTTTCAAGACCTCACTCGGCACAATAAACGAATAACTCTTTTTTATCTTCAAAATATTGATATATGCTGCCCTTTGCTACGCCTGCATGCTGAGCGATATCCGCTATCTTTGCACGTTCAAATCCATTTTCAATAAACTCATGTATTGCTGCACGAATGATACTTTCTTGCTTTTCATCTCTTAACCGAAAAAAGTTTTCTTTGGCATACTTATCCTCCCTTGTCCGTTATGACTGAAAGGGCGTCCGCAAAAGCTTATAAAACCTGCCGTATTATCTAAAGCGCCGTCAGGAATATACAGGGGTATGGATATGAAAGTAAAAATAAGCGTTTTTGCATGCCTGCCGGCGCTATTGATGCTGACGACAGGCTGTAACGCGCCGAATGGAGGGAGCGGGGCAAACGCCCAAGCGGTTTCCCGCGGCGGGAAAAGCAGCTCGAACGTCGGCGGGGAAGAAGGCATATCCTCCGTTGGGGACGACTCCAAAGCTTTGTCCGACCGGAGTGAGTGGACAGCGTATATTGACAATGCGCGTCATCTTTGCATTCAAAAAAGACGGTTCCAGGAAACAGGTGCTGGTGAAGGATGTGGCGGCGGCGCCCTGCGCGGCGGGGGAATGGGCGTATTATTTTCCCAATCTGGATGAAATTGACAAGGTGGCTACATTTTATATACATGTGTTCAGTTGAAGCAGGAGGGGGATGAAAAGTCGATTCCGCCGTCCTATTACAGGCTGAACCTTGATGAAAACACGCTGACGCAGATTGAGAATTAACAGGTCCCAATATACCGCACTGCAATACAGCCGCCGTTACTCTCAACCTTTGAACCGCAGGGTGAAAATTTGCAAGCTATGTTTCAACTAATGAAAACATCCCTCCGGTTTGCTATGCGAACCGGAGGGATGAAATACATTGGGGGCGTTGTCATAACTATCTGCAATTGGAGGGGAGTCTGCGCGAAAAGGAGAGGGGATAGCTCAGACCATCTTCTCGGGCCGCACGGCCTCGTCAAACTCTGCCTCGCTCATCAGCCCCAGAAAAAGGGCGGCCTCTTTCAGCGTCGTCCCGTCCCGGAGAGCCCGCTTCGCGCACTCCGCCGCCTTTTCATAGCCGATTTGCGGAGTGAGACAGGTCACCAGCATTAAGGAACCCCGGAGGTTCCGCTCCATCCGCTCCCGGTCGGCGGTCATGCCCTCCATACAGTGGACGCGGAAGGAATCCATCGCGTCCGCCAGCAGGCGGGCGGACTGCAAAAAATTCTGGGCGCACACCGGCAAAAACACGTTCAACTGGAAATTCCCCTGAGACGCGGCAAAGCCTATGGCCGCGTCGTTTCCCATCACCTGCACCGCCACCATCGTCACCGCCTCGCACTGGGTGGGGTTCACCTTTCCGGGCATGATGGAGCTGCCCGGCTCGTTTTCTGGAATATGAAGCTCCCCCAGCCCACAGCGGGGGCCGGAGGCGTACCACCGCACGTCGTTGGCAAGTTTCATAAGATTCGCCGCAAGGGCCTTCAGCGCCCCGTGGGCAAATACCAGCGCGTCCTTGGAGGTGAGGGCATGAAACTTATTTTCGTCCGGGACAAATTCCGTGCCGCACAGCTCTGTGAGACAGGCGCAGACCTTGGCGTCGAACCCTTCGGGCGCGTTCAGCCCGGTGCCCACGGCGGTGCCGCCGATGGCAAGGCGGCGAAGCTCTAAAAGGGCCGTCTCCAGCATCCGGCAGGGCGCGTCCACCAGCTCCCGCCAGCCGGAAATCTCCTGAGAGAACCGCAGGGGAGTGGCGTCCTGCAAATGCGTGCGTCCGATTTTGATAATGTCCCCGTTTTCCCGTTCCAGCCGGGCAAGGGTCCCGCTCAGCCGCTTTGCGGCGGGGAGTACGCCTGCTTCCGCCGCCAATACCGCTGCAATATGCAAAGCGGAGGGGAAGGTGTCGTTGCTGGACTGGGAGGCGTTCACATGGTCGTTGGGGTGGAGGGCCGTTCCCCGCTCCGCCGCCAAATGAGAAATCACCTCATTGACATTCATATTGGTCTGGGTGCCGGACCCGGTTTGCCATACCGCAAGAGGAAATTCGCCCGCCCACTGCCCGGCGCGGATTTCGCCGCACACCGAAGAGATGATCTCCGCCTGCTCTGCCGTCAGCTTGCCATAGTCCGCGTTTACCTTGGCGCAGGCTTCTTTTAAATAAGCAAAGGCCCCGATGATCTCCCGGGGCATTTTTTCCGTGCCGATTTTGAAGTTTTCAAGGCTCCGCTGGGTCTGGGCGCCCCAGCGGCGTTCCACCGGAACCAAAATTTCCCCCATGGTGTCGCGCTCGCGTCTCGTCTGCATCCTGATTCCCCCTGTGTTTTGATGTTTTTTCCCATTATAGCGGCCTTTGGACCAACCCGCAAGCCCCTCTGAAAAAGGTTTGACGGCAGGGAAAAAGACAAGCCGCCGTGGGCTTGGTTATCCGGTTCTTTCTTGACACGCAGGGCCACTTGTGATACCGTAGAAGCTTAGGAATACAACCCAAATTCATTGGGAATACGGAGGAAGAATATGACGACGCAAGAGCTGGAAAAATTCTGCGCCGCGGTCCGGAGGGACATCATCAACATGACCGCCGACGCGGGCAGCGGCCACCCCGGCGGCTCGCTCTCCGCGGTGGAGCTGATGAGCGCCGCGTTTTGCACCCAGATGCGGGTGGACCCGAAGAATCCCCATGACCCGAACCGGGACCGCTTCGTCCTGAGCAAGGGCCATGCCTCCCCCTGCTACTACGGGGTGCTGGGTGAGCTGGGGTTTTTCCCCAAGGAGGAATTTAAAAACTTCCGCCAGCTCCATGCCATTCTTCAGGGGCATCCCGACGTGAAAAAGGTTCCCGGAGTGGACGCGTCCACCGGCTCATTGGGACAGGGTGTGTCCATCGCGGTGGGCATGGCGCTGGGCGCCAAGCACCTGAAAAAAGACACGAAGGTCTTTGTCATGTGCGGCGACGGCGAGGCGCAGGAGGGCCAGCTATGGGAGGCGTTTATGTCCGCCGCCCACTACAAGCTGGACAATCTCACCGTTTTGTTTGACAACAACGGCCTTCAGATCGACGGCTCCAACGAGGAGGTCATGAGTCTTGGCGACCTGCCCGCCAAGCTGCGGGCCTTTGGCTTTGACCTCATCGAGCTGGCCGACGGCAACGATATTGCCGCCGTTGTGGAGGCGCTGAACCGCCCCGCCGTTCCCGGCAAGCCCCGGTGCATCCTTGCACACACCCTGAAGGGCAAGGGCGTGTCCTTTATGGAAAATCAGGTGAGCTGGCACGGAAAGGCCCCCAACGAGCAG
>JAEWML010000124.1 GCA_023393155.1 Bacillota bacterium | reverse complement strand
CATTCAATTTTCAAAGGAATGCAAGGTAGAAAACGGGACGCTTTCCGTCAATGCCGATGAAGTCATGGATTTTATCTTCAAAGACGACGACGTGAAAGCCTGCATTAAGTCAGCGAACTTTGACATCGCAAGACCCGGCGAGAGCGTGCGCATCACCCCGGTGAAGGATGTGATTGAGCCCCGCGTGAAGGTGGAGGGCCCCGGCGGCGAGTTCCCTGGCGTCATTGCCAAGGTGGATACGGTTGGCTCCGGAAAAACCCATGTGCTGCGGGGCATGGCCATTGTCACCGCGGGCAAGATCGTGGGCTTTCAGGAGGGGATTATCGACATGACCGGCCCCGGCGCGGACTATACCCCGTTCTCAAAGCTTTTGAATCTTGTGCTGGTGTGCGAGCCGATGGAGGGCGTCCATCAGCACGAGTACGAGCACGCGGTCCGCATGGCGGGCCTGCGGGCCGCCACTTTTGTGGGCGAGCTTGGCCGTGACGTGATCCCCGACGAGACGCGGGAGTTTGAAACCTACGGTGTGAAGGAGGGCATGGAAAAGCTTCCCGGCCTTCCCCGTGTGGGCTATGTCCACATGCTCCAGAGTCAGGGTTTGCTCCACGACACCTACGTCTACGGCGTGGACGCGAAGAAGATTATCTCCACCCTGCTCAACCCCACCGAAACCATGGACGGGGCCATCATTTCCGGCAACTGCGTGTCCGCCTGCGACAAGAACACCACCTACCACCACCAGAACAACCCCGTGGTGGCGGACCTGTTCGAGCAGCACGGCAAGACCATCAACTACGTGTGCAACATCATCACCAACGAAAACGTGTATCTGGCCGATAAGCAGCGCTCCTCCGACTGGGCCTCCAAGCTTGCCCGGCTGCTGGATCTGGACGGCGTGGTCGTCTCTGAGGAGGGCTTCGGCAACCCGGACACCGACCTGATTATGAACTGCAAGAAGACCGAGCAGAAGGGCATCCGCACCGTTTTGATTACCGACGAATACGCCGGACAGGACGGCAAGTCCCAGTCTCTGGCCGACGCGGACGCGCTGGCCGACGCGGTGGTCACCGGAGGAAACGCCAATCAGGTGGTGATCCTTCCCAAGCTCGACAAGGTCATCGGCATGCTGGACTACGTGGACAAAATCGCGGGCGGCCACGCCGGGTCCCTGCGGCCTGACGGGTCCATCGAGGCGGAGCTTCAGGTGATCACCGGCGCCACCAACGAAATGGGCTTTAACCGCCTGAGCGCCAGATAAGGAGAGGAGGAGAAAAGCATGAGTTATCGCGTCGTACACTATATCAACCAGTTCTTTGCCAACATCGGCGGCGAGGAAATGGCCCATGTGCCGCCCGAGCTGCGCCAAGGCCATGTGGGTCCCGGCCTTGCCTTTAATCAGGCATGGAAGGGCGAGGCGGAGGTGGTGCAGACCATCGTCTGCGGCGACTCCTATTTTGCCGAACATGAGAAGGACGCCAAGGCACAGGTACTGGAATGGGTCAAGGCGGAAAAGCCGGACCTGTTTATCGCCGGTCCCGCCTTCAACGCCGGACGGTACGGCTACGCCTGCGCCAACATCTGCCAGGCCGTTCAGGACGAGCTGGGTATTCCCGTTCTCACCGGTATGTACGAGGAAAACCCCGGCGCCGACCTGCGCACAAAGGTTTTGATTGTCGCCACCACCAACAGCGCCGCCGGTATGCGCAAGGCAGCTCCGGCCATGGCAAATCTTGCCATGAAGCTGATGCGCGGCGAGGAAATCGGCGCGTCCTGCGAGGACGGATACCTGCCCAACGGCATTCGCCGCAATTTCTTTGACAAGGAGCGCGGCTCCAAGCGGGCCGTGGATATGCTGGTGGCAAAGCTTTCAGGAAAGCCCTTTACCACCGAGTATCCCATGCCGTCCTTTGACCGGGTGGCCCCCAACAAGGCCGTGAAGGATTTGAGCAAGGCAATCGTCGCCCTGTGTACCTCCGGCGGCATCGTCCCCAAGGGGAATCCGGATCATATCGAGTCCTCCAACGCCTCGCATTACGGCGAATACAACATTCAGGGCGTGGAGAAACTGACGGAGGAGACATACGAAACCGCCCACGGCGGCTACGACCCCGTCTATGCAAACCAGGACCCCAACCGCGTGCTGCCCGTGGACGTGCTGCGGGAGTTTGAGCGGGAGGGCAGAATCGGCAAGCTCCACGATTTATTCTACACCACCGTGGGCAACGGCACCGCCGTGGCCTCCGCGAAAAAATTTGCCGCCGAATACGCGCAGAAGCTTTTGCAGGCCAATGTAAGCGCGGTCATTATGACCAGCACATGAGGTACCTGCACGCGTTGCGGTGCAACGATGGTAAAAGAGATTGAGCGGGCGGGTATCCCCGTTGTGCATATGTGCACGGTCACGCCGATCTCCATGACGGTGGGCGCAAACAGAATCGTTCCCACCATCGCGATTCCCCATCCCCTTGGAAACCCCGCGCTGGCCCACGAGGAAGAATACGCTCTGCGCAAAAAGCTGGTGGCCCGCGCTCTGGAAGCGCTGACCACCGAGGTGGAGGACCAGACCATTTTCGAGGTCTGACAAAAGTTGAACATCGCCCCCGGCGGCGGCCCAGCCGACGCCGGGGAGCGAGCATGGGGGCGATAGCAATGAGCAAAACCTATGACGTCATCATCCTGGGCGCTGGCCCCGCGGGTTTGGCCGCAGGGCTGTATGCCGGCCGCAGCCGGCTGGATACCCTGGTGATTGAAAAAGGGCAGGATGGCGGACAGATCGCCATTACCAGTGAAATCGAAAACTATCCCGGGCAGCTTTTGGAGGGCGAAACCGGCCCCTCGCTGGTGGCCCGGATGGCGGAGCAGGCCCAAAAATTCGGCGTGGAACGGGTAAGCGACGTGATGAAATCCGTGGACCTTTCCGGCGACGTGAAGAAGGTGACGGGGAACAAGGGCGAATATCTGGCAAAGGCCGTGATTCTCGCCACCGGCGCGTTCCCCCGGCCCATCGGCTGCAAAAATGAGGCGAAATTCGTGGGCAAGGGCATTTCCTTCTGCGCCACCTGCGACGCCGCGTTTTTTGAGGACTTTGAGGTCTTCGTGGTGGGTGGGGGCGACTCCGCCGTGGAGGAGGCCATGTACCTCTCCAAATTTGCCCGGAAGGTCACGATTATCCACCGCCGGGATGAGCTGCGGGCCGCCAAATCCATTCAGGAAAAGGCCTTTGCCAATCCCAAGCTGCATTTTATGTGGGATTCCGTGGTGGAAGAGGCGGACGGCGACGAGCTATTGTCCAAAATGGTGATTAAAAACACCAAAACCGGTGAGTTGACCACCGTGGAGGCGGACGAGGAGGACGGTATGTTCGGCCTGTTCGGCTTCATCGGTCTGCTTCCGAATACAAAGCTGTATGACGGCGCGGTGGACATGGAAAACGGCTATATCCGCACCGACGACAATATGCACACCAACCTCCCCGGCGTGTTCGCTGCGGGAGATTTGCGGGTGAAAAGCCTGCGGCAGGTGGTCACCGCCGCCGCCGACGGCGCGATTGCCGCCATGCAGGCGGAGCACTATATTTCAAATCTGAAGTAAAAGGAGTGAAGGATATGCTGGAACTGGATAAGGAAACCTTTGAAGCCGAAGTGCTTCAGGCCCCCGGCAAGGTTATTGTCGACTTTTATGGCGACGGCTGCGTCCCCTGTGCGGCACTGATGCCCCACGTCCATGAGTTTGCGGAAAAGTATGGCGGCGACGGCCTGAAATTCTGCGCCCTGAACACTACCAAGGCCCGCCGCCTTGCCATCGGGCAAAAGATTCTGGGCCTGCCGGTGATTGCCGTGTATGAAAACGGCGAGATGATCGACTCCTGTGTGAAGGACGACGCAACGCCCGAAAACGTGGAGGCCATGATCAAAAAGTACGCCTGAGCCACGAAGGCCGCGCCCTGCGGGGACGGGAGCGTTTCAGGCTGCAAATTCAGGTAGCGGGCCGGAATCCCTGTTGGTCCGGCTGACTATAATCTTAAAGAAAAGGAGGAACAGAAACATGGGTATTTTAGCGGGCAAGAAGGTCGTCATCATTGGCGACCGGGACGGCATCCCCGGCCAGGCCATCGAGGCGTGCGCCAAGAGCGCGGGCGCCGAGGTTGTGTTTTCCTCGACGGAGTGCTTCGTCTGA
>JAEWML010000090.1 GCA_023393155.1 Bacillota bacterium | reverse complement strand
CGCCGATTCTCCCCGGCCTTTTTAGCTTTGCCGCCGGGATCCGGTAATCCGGGGGATTAATTATTTGCCGCCGTGGAGCCTCCTTTGTGCCGGAAACGCATCGAGAGTTTTTAAAGGCCCGGAATTTTAAGCGGCGGGGAAAGACCCTGCGCAGGTGTGCGCCCGCCTCAACCGCTTTGTAGAATGTGCATAAAATATAAAAAGAAATGGTTATTTTTTCGGGCGACCTGCAATTTAAAAATCTGAATTTTAGTTTTAAAAAGTGCTGGAGCATATAGTGATTTCCAAAATTTCCTGAACAATAAAGGAATTCTTGAGAAATATAAGTAGATTCAACTTCCGGCATGCGGGTGGTGTCTGGTTAAAAAGACTGCAAAATAAAAAATGACATTCTAAACTTTGTATATTTTTTCAAACACCGCGGTTGACTGTTGGAAAGCTTTGCAGGATAATACTATTTAAATAGCTAAATCACTGCGTTGCCTGACGAAAACCGCTCTTTAGAAAATAAACGGACAAGGCATCCGGGCGACCCAATACTTGAGAGGGACTTTTGTGGTAGCCCCTTCAATTTATATCTGCCGCCGCCTCGTCCGGAGAGAAAACGGAAGTTTGATGTGCTGCCCTTCCGTATACAGGAGAACCGGAATACATGGCGGGAAAGAACCGCGGGTGATTTTCATGACGCACCTGCATTCACAGGTGCGCTGCATGGCTTTGCAGCCAACCCATTTTATCAAAAGAGCAAGGAGCATGATGGACATGAGCGCAATTCAAACCGGGACGGAAGCCTGCATTGACGAAATCGTCGCTATCCGAAGAGATATCCACCGCCACCCGGAGATTGGCCGGTCGGAGGTGCGCACCTCCGCGCTGATTCGAGAAAAGCTGGCGGAGTATGGAGTGGACAGGATTGAGCAGCCTGTTCCAACGGCTGTGGTTGCCCTCATTCACGGCGCCGCCGGACCTGGCAAGTGCGTTGCCTTGCGCGCCGACATCGACGCGCTGCCGGTAAACGAGGACACCGGGCTGCCCTTTGCCAGCGAGACGCCGGGGATGATGCACGCCTGTGGACACGATATGCACGCGTCCATGCTGCTGGGCGTGGCGAAGGTGCTGTGCGGGATGAGGGACCGGTTTCGGGGAACGGTGAAACTGATTTTCCAGCACAGTGAGGATACCCTCCCCGGAGGGGCCAAAGAGCTGGTGGAAAAGGGCGTTTTGGAAAATCCCCATGTGGATGCCATCTATGCCATTCACATGCTGCCGGATCAGGAGCGCGTGGGCCAAATTGGTATGAGGGCGGGGGCTGTGACCACGTCTGTGGACCTGTATGATGTGACGGTGACCGGCCGGGGCGGACATGGCTCCCAGCCGCAGAAAACGGACGACCCCATTCTGGCCGCATGTCAAATGATTGTGGACATGCAGCAGATTGTTGCCCGCAGAATTGATCCGCTGGAGACGGGGATTCTCTCCATCGGCAGCATTCACAGCGGCGACGCCCCCAATGTGATTCCCGGCGAGGTAAAGTTTGGCGGCGTGTCCCGGGCTTTTTCCGAGGAGGTGCGGGAGACGATCCGCCGCCAGATGTTTGCCATCGGCAAGGGGATGGAGTCCATCTCCGGCTGCAAGGTGGATATTTACCATTACTACGGCTATCCCGCAGCATACAACGATGCGGATTTAGTGGACTGCGCCAGACGGGCGGTGGCGGATGAGTTGGGAGACGGCGCCATCGTGGAGCTGGAGCGGCCCATGGGGTTCAGTGAGGATTTTGCCTATTTCTATCAGATGACGGGCACGCCGTCCGCCTATTTTATGCTCTTTGGCGGGCAGGGCGGGGAGGAGCTGTATCCCCTTCACAGTCCCAATCTGGTCCTGCGGGAGGAGGCTATGCCATACGGAATCCGGGCCATGGCGGGCATTGCCGTTGAATATCTCAACCGCTGAGGGCGGCGTTCCCAATCAGGAAGAGGAACCGCCCCGGACGTACATCGGCAAAGGACCTCCCGGCGGCAAGCCGCAGGGTTTTGAATAGAAAACAGCACCATAGGAGTAAGGAGAAAATATGTACAATTTTGCACTTGCATTCGTTATCTGCGCAGCCGCGTTCATCATCGGCGAAGTGGTTTCCACCTTGACCAAGGCGTGGATTCCCTCGGTATTTGTCACGGCGGTGGTGATGCTGGTTGGGTATTGGACTGTGCTTCCCACCACCTTGGTCAGCGACAGTATGCTGATCCCCTTCGGCAGTACCATCGGCATTTACCTGCTGATTACCCACATGGGTACGGTGATCAGCCTCAGGCAGTTGAAAGAACAGTGGAAGACCATTGTGGTATGCCTGGTGGGCCTTGCCGGTATGTGCGGGCTTTCTTTGCTGGTGGCCCCTTTGATCATGGAGCGCGAACTGGTTATTGCCGGCCTGCCTCCGCTGACCGGCGGCATTGTGGCCGCCACGCTCATGCGTGACGCTGCCGCGGCGGCCGGTTTACAGAAAGCCGCCGTTTTTGCCATCACCATGTACTGCATTCAGGGGTTTGCGGGATATCCCATCACTGCCGTCTGTCTTCAGGCGGAGGGCAAGCGCCTGCTGAAAGAGTACCATGGCGGCGATACGCTTATGACCGATTCCGACAGAGCTGCCGTCAAGAGCGCGGAGGCCGCCACCGCCGCGTCTGCCGCAAAAAAGAAGCTGATTCCCCCCATCCCCCAGAGATTTGATTCCGCCGTTGTGGTTCTGATCAAGCTGGCCGTCGTGGGCTGGCTGGCCACGCAGCTTGGCGGCATCGCCTTCCCCGGCATCGGCAAAATCAGCGGCGCGATCTGGGCGCTGGTTTTGGGTATTATCTTCACGACCATCGGCTTTTTGGACGCCAACTCGCTGAATAAAGCCAATTCCTATGGAATTATGATGTTCGCGCTGATGATGTATGTGTTTGACGGACTGAAGGACTGCACGCCCGACATGCTGAAGGCTATCATTTTCCCCATGGTCGCCCTGATCGTGGTGGGCGTCGCCGGCATGGCGATCATGTCCTTTATCGTGGCCAAAATTTTGCGGATGTCCTTCCCCATGGCGTTTGCCAACGGACTGACGGCGCTGTATGGCTTCCCCTGCGACGCGATCATCACCGAGTCCACCTGCACGGCGCTTGCACAGACCCCGGAGGAGAAGGAGTATCTGATGAGCAAGATGTTCCCGTCTATGATTGTGGGCGGCTTTGTTACCGTTACCATTACATCAGTCTTTGTTGCCGGCGTGTTTGCAACGATGTTTTCATAAAAAAGGAGTGCAGAGAGTTGAACCTCAAAGAAGCTGCCGCAAAATACGGCGATTACCTCATTGAGCTGCGGCGCTGTTTCCACGCGCATCCCGAAGTCAGCGGAAAAGAGTACGAAACCAGCAAGCGGATTAAGGCGGAGCTGGATAAGTTTGGGATTGCCTGGCGTCCCTGCGGCCTGGAGACTGGGATTCTGGCCACCATTCAGGGCGAAAAACCCGGAAAGACCATCCTGCTTCGGGGCGACATGGATGCGCTGACCGTTCAGGAGGAAACCGAGCTGCCCTATGCCAGCGAGGTTTCCGGAGTGATGCACGCCTGCGGGCATGACTGCCACATCTCAACGCTGCTGACTGCGGCGCGCGTGCTCAACGACATGAAAGCGGACCTGTGTGGGACTGTGCGTCTGG
>JAEWML010000229.1 GCA_023393155.1 Bacillota bacterium | reverse complement strand
TCCTCCTGCCGCCGGACCTCCACCTGCACCGTGCTCTGGCTGTTGCTTTGGAGCAGGGCGCTCAGGCTGTCCGCGTGGCGGCTCAACAGGTCCGCCGCTTTTTCGGTAGTCGTGTGAAACACCACCTGCAATGCGCCGTCCTGCGTCCGGGTCAGGTCAATGGTCAGCGTGCCCAGACTTTCGGGGGTCAGGCGGAGCTTCACCTGCTGTGCGCCGTCCTTCAGCGCCTTGCCCACCTGCTCTGTCAACTGCTCGTCCAAATCCGTCCGGGTGGTGTCCGCCACGGGTTCGCCCACCTTCACGGGGACCGAATCCGTCTCGCGGAACAGGGGCTGGGATGCTCCCACGTCGGCATTTTCCGCCCGGAGAGTCTCGGTGCCTTCAGAGCTGCGAAGTAGGTCGGCGTACTCGCCCTGCGCCTGCGCGTTCGCATCGCCGGACTGTGCGCCCGTATTCTCCGAAGACAGGATTTGCGCGGTCTGGGAATCTTGGGCTGTTTGAGCGCTCTGCGTGCCTTGGGAAAGGCCCGCGCCCTGCGCCGTCTCCGGATTTCGGGCTGCGTAAAGAGAGGTTGTCTCCCGTCCCAACGGGTTCTCCGGCTTCACTGCGTGGTTCTCCATACCCGAAGGCTCCTGTGCCAATCCGTCTGTCAGCGCCGTTTCCTCACCAATCTGTAAAAGTGCCGGTGCGACGGCCTGCGTCTGGACTTGCTCCGGTAAAAGCTCCGTCGTTTGCACCTGGGGAGGCTGGGTCTGGAACACAAGCATCGCCATCGCCGCCGTCACCTCCCGAAGGGCTTCATCCTGCGGGTCCTGCGTCTGCTCCGTCTCGGTTTTTCCGGGTTCGGGCTGCACCCCTGTCTTTGTCCGCCCCGTATCGGTGCGGTTTCGCAGCAGCTTTTCAAAGTCGGACGCGCCGTTTTGAGTGGGTTGGCTGCTTTCGGCTCCGCCTGTTTTCTGCGTCCGGGTTTGGGCATAAGCCTGTGCCATTTGCAGCAATTCGTTTGTCATCGTCATTTTCTCACCTCCTTTCAATGAAATGGGGCCGCGATTTATGATTAAGGCGATACGCTCCGCGCAATTCCGCTGCGGGCGCATACCAAATCATCAATAAACTGTTCCTCGCTCTTTTCCAGCTCTTTTGTATAGGCCAGAAGCTTTTTCTCCCGCAGCTTTTCCACGGAGGACGCGTCCTGCTTGGCGCTTACCAGCTCCCGGCGTTTAGCCTCCTCCTGCCTCCGGAGGACTTTCAGCTTTCCTGCCTCCCGGACGCTGACGGCCTCCTGCACCTCCAGCGCGGTTTCATAGGCCCGAAGCTCCGCGATCAGCATGCCGTCGGCCTTTTTCTCCCGGTACTCCCGGTTAATTTCCGCGTATTTCTGCCGCGCGGCCTCCAGCGCGGCTTCCTGCCGCCGGACCTCCGCCGTCAGCGCGCCCAGCTCCACCTGAATGAAGTCCTGAACCTGCCTGCGGTAATCCAGCACGGTATCCAGTGAAAAACGAAACTTTTTCACGCCTCAGCTCCCCTTTCCGGCAATTTAGCCTATTGGAGAATGCGCTCCATCTCTCCCATGGTTTCCTCATAGGAAAACGCCTCATCCACGCCCTGCTTTAAAAATGCGTCGATGGCGTCGATTTTGCCCAGAGCGTAGTCCAGCTTGGGGTTTGTCCCCGCCTTATACGCGCCGATGGACACCAGATCGGAGCTTTTTTCATAGACGCTCATGATGTCCCGGACACGGCCCGCCGTCCTGCGGTTTTCCATAGGCACAATGTCCGTCATCAGGCGGGAAATGCTGGCTCCCACGTCGATGGCGGGATAGTGGTTGGCGGCGGCCAGCCGCCGGGAGAGAACGATATGCCCGTCCAAAATGCCCCGGACGGTATCGGCAATGGGCTCGTTGGTGTCGTCGCCCTCCACCAGAACGGTGTAAACCCCGGTGATGGAGCCACGCTCGAAGTTTCCGCTGCGCTCCAACAGCTTTGGAAGCTCCGCGTAAATAGAGGGGGTGTACCCCCGGGCCACGGGCGGCTCGCCCACGGCAAGGCCGATTTCCCGCTGGGCCATGGCAAACCGGGTGAGGGAATCCATCATTAACAGCACATCGTAGCCCTGATCCCGGAAGTATTCCGCGATGCCGGTGGCCACGGAGGGGCATTTTTTGCGGAGCATGGCGGGCTGGTCGGAGGTGGCCACCACCAAAACGGACCGGGCCATGCCCTCCTCCCCCAAATCCTTGCGGACGAAATCCAGAACCTCCCGTCCGCGCTCCCCCACCAGGGCGATGACGTTGATGTCGGCTTTCACGTTTCTTGCGATCATGCCCATCAGGGTGCTCTTGCCCACGCCGGAGCCTGCGAAGATACCGATACGCTGGCCCTTCCCGATGGTAAGCAGCCCGTCAATGGCTTTCACGCCGAACTCCATCCGCTCCGTAATGGCGGGGCGGGTGAGGGGGTTGATGTATTTGCCCTCCACGCAGTGGGAAGCCCCGGCCTCAAAGGAGGGGCCGCCGTCGATGGGCTGGCCCAGCGCGTTGATGATGCGCCCTCTGAGAAACGGCCCCATGGGAAGGGTGAGCTGCTTTCCCGTGTTGCGGACAAAGTTGCCCGCGGAAATGCCGCTCATGTCGGAGTAAGGCATCAGGAGGATGCGGTCGTTTTTAAAGCCCACCACCTCCGCCGTCACCTGATCTCCAGTGTCGCCGTTGTATATGCGGCAGATGTCGCCCACGGCCGCGTTTTTCCCCGAGGCCTCGATGGACATGCCGACGATATTCTCGATCCTTCCCGTCAGGCTGAAGGTATCGGCGTTTTGAAGCTGCTGGATCATTTGACCAAACACGGCTGCTCCTTTTTCACCGGTTGCCCGGGCGTCGTCCGAAATTCTGGGAAGGACCATCGTCCGGCGAGATATTTTCAAGCATCGCGCGGATATTGGCCATCTGGGTGGGGGCGCTGGCGTCAATAATGGAGTCCGGCGTTTCGATAATGCAGGTGCCGCCCTCCTCCTCCGCCACGGGAATGATTCGGATGTGGTCGGACAGGCCGGAAAGCGCCCGGGTCAGCCGGGGGGTAATCTGGGCAAGGCCCTTGGCGTCGCAGCCGGAAACATAGATATGGACCCATTCCCGCTTTTTCATTTTCTCCGTGGCATCCTGAATCATCTTGGCGATGACGCCGCTGGAGCTTTTCAGGCTGATGCGCACCACCTTTTCCGCCACCGCCACGGCCAGATCCCGCATGTCGGTTTTGGCGTCTTCCATCAGTTCGTCCTGCGCCAAAGCGATATTCTCCAAGAAGGTTTGAAGCTGTTGCTCCAGCTTGGCGGCCTGAGCCTCGCGCCGCTCCGCCAAATCCTGCTCCGCCCCGGCCATGCCCTCGGCATACCCTTCGCGATAGCCCTCCCGGCGGGCGTCCTCCCGGATTTTTTCCGCCATGGTCCGTGCTTCGGCCCCGGAGGCGGCTTTCATTTGCTCCGCTTCCTCCTTCGCCGCCGCCAGAATGGCCTCGGCCTGCACATTTGCAAATTGAATCCGACCGGCGGCGGCAAGCGGCTCCTCCGTCTGTTCCGGCTTCTGAAAACCATCCTTTTCCTTCGCCGGAGAATCGTCGGCCCGGGGCGCGCCGTCTACAAACAGCTCGTCTAAAAAGCCCTCCCGCAGGTCTTCCTCCGCGTTTCTTCGCGCCGCAGAGGGCGTTTCATCCTGAAGATTGTCCGGAAACAGATAGGGCTCCGCCTTGGGTCTTATAAAGTTTTTCAGGACATTCCCGTTATGCAATGATGTCGTCCTTTCCGCTCTTGATGATGATGATTTCGTTCTGCTCCTCCAGCTTGCGGATTACATCCACAATGCGCTGCTGCGCTTCCTCCACATCCTTCATGCGGACATTGGTGGTAATCTCCAAATCGTCGCGGATGTTCTGCGCCATGCGGGTGGACATATTGGCGAGCAGCTTGTTGGCCACGTCGTCGGTGGCAGCCTTGAGGGAGAGCACGATGTCCTTGGGGTCGCAGTCCCGCAGGAAGCGCTGAACCGAGCGGTCGTCCATGCTAACCAGATCCTCGAATACAAACATCCGCTTGCGGATTTCGTCCGCCAGCTCTTGATTGTAAATGGACAGTCCGTCGAAAATGCTTTTCTCGCTGGAGCGGTCGATATTGTTCATCATGTCGGCCACAAAGTCAATGCCGCCCACCTTCACATGCTTGCTGCTGATAATGGTGGAGAACCTCCGCCCCATCTCCGCTTCGATAATTTTCATGGTGCTGGGAGAAGGGCTTTCCATTTTGGCCATGTTCTCCACCACCTTGATCTGCTTGGCGGGGTCCAACTGCTCCACCACGTTGGCGGACTTGCCGGGGCTGACGTAGGACAGTACCAGCGCGATGGTCTGGGGCCGCTCATACTGCAAGGCGGAGAACAGGGATTTGGCGTCTGCCTTGTCCAAAAATGCAAACTGCCGGTTCTTCATGGACTTTTCCACTTTTTCCAGAAGCTGGCTTGCCGTCTGCTCTCCAAATGCCTTTTCCAAAACCGTTCTGGCGTACTCAAGTCCGCCCTCGGTGATGGCCTTGTTGGTGAGGCACAGCTCGTAAAAATCGCCCAGAATATCCTCTGTCTGCCGGGAGTCCAGATACCCCAGTTTTGCTACTTCCAGCGTCAGGGTTTCCACGTCGTCGGAGTCCATAAACTTGTAAATCTGAGACGCCTTGTCCGCACCCAGGGAGACAATTACCGCCGCGGCCTTCTGGGGTCCGGTGAGGACGGGCAGCGGCTTTTCCTTGGCAACCTGCTGGGTCCGGGGCAGCTCGTCGCGATTTTCGCCCGCAAAATTGGCAGCGGCAGCCTGCGTTTTTTCGGCTGTGCCGCTTGCCGCGCCTCTGGTCTTTCTGGAGTTACTCATCCTCCTCGCCTCCCCTCAGCCAGTTTTTCAGCATGTGCGCGGCCATTTCGGGATTCTCCTCTGCAAACTTGCGGATGCTCTGGCGAAGCTGGATGCTCTTTTCCGTTTTAACGGCCATAATGTCCGCGCCATTCAAAGGCACCTCAACCTCCGCCACCTGCGGCGAGGCGATCTGCGCCACCATGGGCGCGGCGGCCAAAGCCTTCCGCTTTTTGCGCCTGCCTCCCAAAACAGCCAACAGAAGCAGCAGCACAAGCAGCAGCGCCCCGCCGCCTACGGCGGCCGGAAGCACCCACGGGGGCAGGTTCAGCTCGTTTCCTCCGGGGACGATTCCCCCGTCGGGATCGTAGAACGGGGCCAGCAGAATGGAGATTTTATCCGTCTGCTCGTTGGGCGCAATCCCTGCGGCATGGCCCACGTGGCTAATCAGCTCCGCCGGGGTCATGCTGCCGGAGACGGCGCTGTTAATACTGACGGACACCATCAAGTCGGCAACGACGCCTGCAATCCGCTCCGTCTGCTGCTTGCTGGTATCCACGTTGTAATTGGTTTCGCCC
>JAEWML010000176.1 GCA_023393155.1 Bacillota bacterium | reverse complement strand
CTTGGTAAGGATGAGGTCCCCGGTCCGAATCCGGGTAGCAGCTCCAAAAGCCGCCGTTTTTATAGAAAACGGCGGCTTTTTCTCTTGAAAGTTTTTAAATTAATTTGCTGAAAGTTGTTGACCACACCGTGACCCACATGCGAAAACGACCGAAGAGGAACAAAGGCCACCGGACAGGAATTCTGCTCGGTGGCCTTGATATTTTCGGAGAAATATTGGGGTTATATCACCTTTGCCATCACTTCGCCCATGGTGATTGCTGCGGCGTCCTGTGCCTGTCGGGTGGCGTGCGTGTAGGTGCGGAGGGTAAATCCAGCGTCGTAGTGACCCAGCATGGCGGAAACGGTCTTCACATCCACACCGTTTTGCAGCGCTGTCGTGGCAAACGTGTGCCGGAGCTCATGAAATTTCAGGTGTGGGAGTTCTGCGTCCTTCAAAATCTTTTTATGGATGTTGACCACCGAGTCGGGATGGTATATTCCCCCGGTAATGGGAGATGGGAACAGGTAGGGAGTATGGTGTGTTCCGTGATGAAGGTCAATGGCCTCCTGCGGGACGGACACCAGTCGGATCGAGTTTTCCGTTTTCGGCTGGGAGAGGACGCATTCTACGTTGGGGTTGCACTAAATGAGCAGTTCCTTATTTCGGCGCCGTGTTGAACCGCTGGCGCGAGGTTTTTACGGACGGTAATTGTGCAGAAGACCACGGAAATAATTAAGAATACTAGGAAATGGGGCGCGTGAAGAAAATACTCCAATTGCCATGACTGGCCTGCAGCGCACGGCGTAGATTTTCTTCAAACATGGGTCCCAGAATAAAGCCGATAATCAGCGGTGTGTCGGGCAGCTTGAATGCTTTCAAGAAAAGCCCGATCGGTCCGAAAAGCAATACTCACTTTACATCAAACACCCGGTTGTCACTGGAAAATGCCCCCACACAGCACATAACCATGATAATGGGCAGCAGAATGCGTTTAGGAATATCCAGCAGCTTTGTAAAAACAGGCAGTCCCAGTCTTTCAAAGACAAACATAAAAATCGTGGAGACGGTTAGCGCAAGATAAATGCCGTAGACGTATTGACCGGACTTCTCAAAAAACGGACAGCCCCCTCGCGCCGCGCCACAGCTGCGGACTACCGCACCTTACTGCAATAACCTTGCGCTGGGAGAAACAGAACGCACCTGCCGTAAGGAGCGTGCGCACCGCAAGGAGGCCGGAGAGAGCGCTTCTGCCACGCCTGTCCGGCGGGAATATGCAAAAGCCGACTTTGGTTGTGTTCTCTCTCGGGCAGAGACGGTCTGAAACATTAAGAGAAACGGTGCAGGAACCGTGACTGCCGACAATGCCTCGGGCATGAACAATAACGCATCAGATGGCATCATTACGCCAAAGCGCCGATGGTAATTTGGCGTTAACCGAAAAAAAGCAGATGTTGAAAAGATCTTTCAACATCTGCTCTCTTAATTTGCAATCAAACAGCATTGCGGTTTCTCGCATGCAGACTTTGCTGCAAAAAACAAGGAATCCCGGATAGCATGTAAAAATCCGCAGCGACAACCGCTGCGGCTTTTCTGGAAAGGCCAAGTATGGGGAGGTGTATGGCCGTAAAAAGAGCGGGCGAGGCGGCAGATTTAAAAGGACATTACTGCAAGTCGGTCAGCTCCCGCAGGCATTTGGGACAAATGTTTTTTCCCTTAAACTGGACAATGTCCTTGTTGCTGTCGCAGAAGATGCAACTGGGTTTGTATTTTTTGAGAATGACGGAGTTCCCTTCCACATAGATTTCCAATGCATCCTTTTCCGCAATATCAAGTGTGCGACGCATTTCGATCGGAAGCACTATGCGGCCCAATTCGTCCACCTTCCGCACAATTCCGGTTGATTTCATAATTTATCTCCTTTTCCGCGATTGTTTCAGTAATTCTTTGGCTTTTTGACAATAACATAGAATGTAATATTTTGTCAATTCGTTTTAAAAACTTTTACAATTATTCATACTTATTTCATATGTTGTTCCTCCTACGAGGACAAAATTAACGTTTTTAAACACCTATTATTTTATGCGGTTTACAGCAATAAAGATATGGAGGGAAGAAATGGCAATGGCGGTTTTGTGGACCGGAATGGTCCTGTTATCCGTAATATTCGGACTGATCAACGGACGGATGGAGGCCGTTTCCGCCGCCGCGCTGGAGGGCGCGGGAAGCGCGATTCAGTTGTGCATCTCCATGGCGGGCGTACTCTGCCTTTGGAGCGGCGTGATGGAGCTGATGAATCGGTGCGGACTGTCCGCCAAGCTGGCCCGCGCGTTTCGCCCGATTCTCAAAGCGCTGCTGCCGCGCGCAAGCCGGGATGAAAAAACGCTGGCGGCAGTCTCCGCGAATGTCTCCGCCAATCTGTTGGGCCTTGGAAACGCCGCCACGCCCCTTGGCATTCAGGCTGCCCGGCGGATGGCCGTGGGACAGGAGGGGGTGGCCAGCGACGAGCTGTGCCTGCTGGTGGTGCTGAACACGGCCTCTATTCAGTTGATTCCGGCCACGGTGGCTTCCGTCCGGTCCGCTGCGGGAGCCGCGTCCCCGTTTGACATTCTGCCCGCGGTATGGCTTGCGTCGGTTCTGAGCGTGGCTGCGGGATTGGCGGCGGCAAAGCTGCTGGCCTTCCTGGGCGGGAGGCGGGCATGAGTCCGTCCGCCATGGTGGTGCCCGCCCTGTTGGCCGGAACGGCGCTCATCGCCCTTTGGCGGCGCGTGGACGTGTATGGTGCACTGACCGCCGGAGCGGGCGAGGGACTAAGCGTCGTTTTCCGGATTGCCCCCGCGTTGGTGGGACTGCTGACCGCCGTAGCCATGTTCCGGGCCTCGGGAGCCATGGAGTGGCTGTCCGGCCTGTGCGCCCCGCTGCTGGAAAAGCTGGGCATCCCCCCGGAGCTGACGCCGCTGATGCTGGTCCGGCCCATTTCCGGAAGCGGCGCGCTGGCGGTGGGCAGCGAGGTGATGCAGGCTTACGGCCCCGATAGCTATGTGGGCCGGGTGGCGGCAGTGATGCTGGGCAGCACGGAGACAACCTTTTACACCATCGCCGTTTACTTCGGAGCGGCGGGGATTACCCGCACCAGACACACTGTTCCCGCCGCGCTGACCGCCGATTTTGCCGGATTCATCGCTTCGGCGTTGGCGGTGCGCATCTTTTTCGGCGCATAGACAACCTGTCCGGCCGCCTGAAAAGGCGGCCGGACAACGTGCATAAAAGGCTGAAAATAAGGGATGCTTTTACAGATATGACTGGTCAAAGCCGTGGGGAAGCAGCTCGTCCATGGTGAAGGCCTGCTCCTCGCCCTTTGCGTTGAGGCAGATGACCTCCAGCTTTGGGGCAAACTCCTTCATAAACTGCCGGCACATGCCGCAGGGAACGCAGGGGCCCTCGCTCTTGCCCGCCACCACGATGCGCACAAAATCCCGGCGGCCCTCGCTGATGGCCTTGCCCATGGCGGTACGCTCCGCGCAGGTGCCCACGGGATAGGCCGCGTTTTCAATGTTGCAGCCGGTGTACACCGTGCCGTCGGCGCACTCCAGCGCCGCGCCCACGGGGAAGTGGGAATAGGGACAGTATGCTTTGTCCAACATCCCGGTCGCCGCCGCTTTCAATTCCTCCCGCGTCATAATATCCGCTCCTTCCAATCGTTACTTCCAATCCACCGCCCGCTGGGGGCGGACGCCTACATCCATGATGTCCTTGGCGTCGTAAAATTGCAGATACCGGTCCCGGGAGTGGCGCAGGGTGGTGCCGTCCGGGTGAAGCCGGTCGCAGATGACCGCGCAAATGTCCTTTTTGATATAGCTGAAGCTCTCCACGCCCACAGAGGCGAACACACGGAAGCCCTGACTCTGGAGATACTGGAACACCGGCCCGGTTTTAGTCCAGTCGTCTCCATCGGGGCGCTCCCCGTGGGGATAGTACAAAATGGTAGTCTCTCCCACCAGACTGCCCACCTCGTCGAACCACCGCTTGGTGTCGGCCTGGACGGTTTCCATGGACTTGGTTCCCAGGCGGATATGGCCCCAGGTGTGGCTGCCGAAGGTCCAGCCGGTGCGCTTCAGCTCCGCGATAATGGGCTTTACCGCCTCGATCTCCTTTTGCCGTGCCGCCTCCTGCTCCGCCGTCCAGTTCTTGGTATCCGTCTGGGTGCGGTAGCCTAAGATGCCGCAGTACCCCGTCAGAGACAGGCTGCCCTTGGCGCCGAAGGGGGAGAAATCCGGATGCTCCCGGACGAACTTGTCCAGAATGGGCAGAGCATCCAAATCCTGAGAGATGACCTCGTTGCCCTGGGGGTCCTTGCCCTCGCTCCAAATCAGGCCGTCGTCCCCGATCATCAATTTATATGTGAGCCCGTCTTTGAGCATGTATGGATAATAGTTTACATCGTCATAGGACAGAATCAAGGGCTTTTTTCCCTCGGGCAGATACAATGTGTTGCGGACCATCACGGGCTGCCCGCTTTCATCGGTGGTTTCGCGCCACACGTCGCCAATATCCACCAGCACGTAGCCCTTGTCATAAACACTCTGCAAAATTTTGTTATACTCGTCCACAGTGACCATGAAATCGTCCAGACCGTTGGCCTGGGCGTCGCCGTCAAAGGCAAGCGCGGGATAGGCGATGACCGGATGGAAAAACAGGTGCTCCACAATGCCGTCCCACGCGGCGTAGGGTACGCCGTCCACCGCGCCGCCCGCAGGCTCTACGGTGGGGTCTGAGATGACATACGGCTCTATCTGGGGCGCCTCCGGCTCAGCGGAGGAAGAAGTGGAAGAGGAGGCGGAGCCGCCGGAAGCGCTTCCGCTGCCTGCACCGGAGGTGGACTGGCCGCAGGCGGCTAGAGACGCCAGCAGGGAGAGAGCCAGAAGAAGCGGCAGGAATCGACGCATATCAATGACACCCTTTCTAAACGTTCAAGGCAGGCTCGCACAATTTGCGGCCGCCGTTTTTTATTATATTATTCAGTATATCAGGTTATTCGACAAAATAAAACACCAAAAAGTTACAAAATTGGTTTCTATGTCGAATTGGCCCGCATTGGAGACACTCCTGCTTTTTTGGTCCCGAAAAAAACAGAGGGACACATAGAAAAACAGTAAATACCTAATTACCATACTTGACAAATAGGATAACTGTGATATATTCTAATCACAGTAAATTGATATGAATTAGGGGAGGTCCTAATAATGCGTGTATATGCTGATAACGCGGCGACCACCGCCGTGAGTGATACGGCGCTTGCGGCCATGCTGCCATGCTTTCAGGAGTTTTATGGGAATCCGTCCAGCCTGCACACCGTGGGGCAGGAGGCGGCGGAGCGGCTGTCCCTGGCCCGGCAGGTATTTGCAAAAAGGCTGAACTGCGACCCCAGCGAAATCACCTTCACCTCCGGCGGCAGCGAGGCCGACAATCAGGCCCTGCGTTCCGCCGCGGCTGCGGGCGCGAAGAAAAATAAGCGGCACATTATTTCCACGGAGTTTGAGCACCACGCCATTTTGCACACGCTGGAGCAGCTTTCAAAAGAGGGCTTTGAGGTCACGCTATTGCCCATCCCTAAGTCCGGCGTGATTTCGGCGGACCAGGTGCGTCAGGCCATCCGGCCGGACACCTGCCTTGTGACCGTGATGTTTGCCAACAACGAAATCGGCACCATCCAGCCCATTCCCCAGATTGGGGCGATTTGCCGGGAGCTGGGCGTCCCCTTCCACACCGACGCGGTGCAGGCGGCGGGGCATCTTTCCATTGACGTGCGGGCCATGAACATTGATCTTTTAAGCCTGTCGGCCCACAAGTTTCATGGACCCAAGGGAGTGGGTGTGCTGTACGTCCGGCGCGGGGCCGTCCCCCTGATGAACGTGATTTATGGCGGCGCGCAGGAGCGGGGCAAACGGGCCGGCACCGAGAATATCGCCGGAATCGTGGGCGCGGCTGCGGCCTTTGACGAGATTTGCGATCATTTGGAGGAGAACGCGGCCAAGGTCACCGTCCTGCGGGATCGGCTGATCGACGGCCTGACGAAAATTCCCCACAGCATTCTCAACGGCGAGCGGGAGCGCCGCCTTCCCGGCAACGTGAACCTGTGCTTTGAGGGCATCGAAGGGGAATCCCTGCTTCTGCTGCTGGACCAGAAGGGCATCTGCGCGTCCTCGGGAAGCGCCTGTACCTCCGGGTCCCTGGACCCCAGCCATGTGCTGCTGGCGCTGGGCCTGCCCCATGAGGTGGCCCACGGGTCGCTGCGTCTAAGCCTCAGCGAATACAACACGGCGGAGGAGATTGACCACATTCTGGCGGTGACGCCTGGGATCGTGGAGTACCTTCGGAATATCTCTCCCGTGTGGGACGAGCTGGAAAAAGGTAGTCTGAAGCACGTGATTTAAGCTTGAAAGGAGCGGTTGAATATGCTGTATAGTGAAAAAGTGATGGATCACTTTCAGAATCCCCGGAATGTGGGCAAGATGGACGACGCCGACGGTGTGGGCGAGGTTGGTAACGCCAAATGCGGCGACATCATGCGAATGTATATTAAGGTGGATAAGGACACGCAGACCATCAGCGATGTGAAGTTTAATACCTTCGGCTGCGGAAGCGCCATCGCCACCAGCTCCATGGCCACGGAGATGATTATGGGCAAGCCGGTGAAGGAAGCCCTGACCCTTTCCAACAAGGCCGTGGTGGAGGCGCTGGATGGACTGCCTACACATAAGCTGCACTGCTCCGTTCTGGCGGAGCAGGCCGTAAAGGCGGCGGTGAAGGACTATTACGACAAAAACGGCATCGCCTACGGCGACGAGCTGAACATCTGCGACCACGAGTGCGAGCACTGCGCCGTGGAATAAGTCCACACCAGCGGTGCTTTTTGATTAATTGCAACGGGGGACCGGCATTGCCGGTCCCCCGTTTTTTGGCGTTGTGCGCGCATTCTTGGCATCTGCCCGGAAAACCGCGCCCGAGGGCTGTCCTCCGGCATGACGGAGCCGGACTGCGCATAAGAGAGAAAAGCGGGCCGGTCGGCGGCGGGGACCGCGGCCAGCCGGAAGGAGGGCAATGATGCGCAAGTGCGGGGACGTGATTTTAAGCGGGCTTCTGGCCTGCTTTGTGGGGAGCGCGTATTTTTTAATTGAGGTGGTTTGGAAAACGGTTCAGGGACATCCAGAGGGCATTAGCTGGACCATGCTGGTGCTGGCGCTGCTGCTGGGCCTTGTGCTGGAGCGGATGGGCGCGGAACTGCCGTGGAATTGTCCCATCTGGGTGCAGGCGGTTTTAAGCGGCCTTGCCGTCACGGCGGCGGAGTTCCTTGCCGGGTGCATCGTCAATTTGTGGCTGGGCTGGGGTGTATGGGACTATTCCCATATGCCGGGAAATCTGCTGGGGCAGGTCTGCCCCCAGTTTGCGGGGTTGTGGTGCCTTGCCGCCGGGCCGGTGATTGTGGGGCTGGACTGGCTGCGTTACGCGGTGCGGGGTGGGGAGCGCCCCCGGTATATCTGGCGCCTTAAAAGATAAGAAGCCCGCCGCCAAAGCAAAAGATCCTCTGCCGGACACGTCGGAAAGAGAAACCCTTAAAACAGAGCTTTAAAACGCAGCGATTTGGAAAATACGGACCGCCGGTTTCACAAAACCATCAAAATTGCACATAAATTTTTAAGAACTATTAATTTTTTGTCAAAGTCTGCCGATGAAACTGTAAATGGATACTCTATGATAACGCGGGTGCGGAACAGGTTCCGGAACCGTCCCGCCGGAAGGAGGACACGGTGAGCAGCAAGTATATTGTGCGGCAGCCCATCAAGAATGCCGACAGCAGCGTGATTGGCTATGAGCTTCTTTACTACGGCGAGAATCAGGCGTTTGGAGAGGATTCCGTCTCGCCCGGTGCGGCGGAGGGGGCCGCACTCAATGCGTCCGCCTCGGGAAACGACTTTGCCGCGGCAAACGCCATCTACAATTTTTTAACGCAGAATACCGACAAGGCGCTGACGGGAACGCTGAATTTTATGACCTTTACTCCTACGCTCCTGATGAAGAAAGCGCCCCGGCTTTTTAAGAAGTCCGAGCTGGTGATTCAGATTGAGGACAGCGTAATCATCCATCCGCTGGCCATGCACTTCGTGCAGCAGTTTGCCAAAGAGGGCTATAAAATTGCGGTGAACGAGTTCCGGTTTGCCCCCCGGTATCTTGCGCTGATGGACAAAATTCACTATATCAAGCTGAATTTTGCGTCCACCGCGGCTACCACGCTGGCCAACGTCATCGAGCTGGCCCACAGCATGGGGAAGAAATGCATTGCCACCAACATTACCGACGCGGTGCTTTACAACACCGCGGTGGGATTGAAGGTGGACGCGCTGGAGGGTCCGTTTGTGGCGGAAAAGCTATCCTGCAAGGCCCACACCAGCGGCTATTTGCAGGGGAACTTTTTCCGGCTCATGGTGGCCGTCACCCAGGACGAGCCCAACATCGACGAGGTTGAGCGGATGATTTCTCAGGACGCGTCCCTCGTCTTTGGCCTGCTGCGAATGGCCAACTCCGTCTATTTTTCCTCCTCCCACCGGGCCACCACCATCCGTCAGGCCATTATGACCCTGGGGCTGGGACAGATTCGCCAGTGGATTTACCTCCTCAGCGCCAGCAACGCGGAAAATGAGATTGACCCGACCTCGGAGGAGTTCTTGAAGCTGTCCTTCCTGCGGGCAAATTTCTGCAGCGATTTGATCGACTACACGCCCCCGGGCATCCTCTCCATCACCAAGGCGGACGCCTACCTCATCGGCATGTTCTCCACCCTCGGCTATCTGGTGGACGCGCCCATGGAGGAGATTCTGGCAGAGGTTCCCGTGGTGGAGGAAGTCAAGCGCGCCCTGCTTTACCGGGAAGGCTCCGCCGGAAAGCTCTATTCTCTGCTGCTCAGCTATGAGCGGGCGGATTGGGACCAGATCAGCGTTCTGGCAAACGAGCTGAATATCCCGACAAACTTGCTCACCAGCGTATACTTTGACTCCGTGGACCGGGCCAACCTCATCTGGGCGCGCATCTCAACGCCCGAAGCGCCCGGCCTTCCGGAGGAATCCGAGTAACAAAACAGCGCGCCCAACCCCCCAAGGGCCGCGTTTTCTGTGCCGTCCCAAAGGGACGAAATGCCATTTGGGGCTTTTGCTGCTGCAAAAGCTTCGGAAGAGCCGAAAAAATAGGATTCGAAAGCGCTCAAAACCCCGTGAAAATGCGGGCTTTGGGCGCTTTTGTGCGCCAATGGCGGGAAAATCGTCGCAAGAAATCTGCAACTGCGCTTGTCCGTTCGTCAAAAAACGCCGCGCTTTTCACGACGTTTTTGGTAATATATGGTACTTACAGCCATATGCAAATTTAAAGGTTATAATTGGCAAAAAAATGAAATAATATGGACAGAAAAGCGTATGGTCGTCTCCGCCGCTTTCACCAAACAGGGAAAGGCGGCAGTCCGGCTGCGCCGAAAGGAGCTCGGCATGAGGACAGACGACATCAGGGAGTATCTGCGGCTGTGTCTGCGCTATCGCGGGGCCACGGTGCTGCTGTGCACCGCCGTCTATCTGCTTCCGGCGGCGGGAGGAACAGGCTTTTTTCTGCGGCTGTGGATTGCGGGAGGAATGCTGCTGGCGGGCTTTTTAAGCAGCGCCCTTTACGCATTCGCGTTTCACACCGGGGCAAGCGAGAGCTGGCTAAAGGTACTGCTGGTGCTGGAGCTTTTTTCCTATGGACTGCTGACCTGCCTGAGCGGGGGGCTGTACAGCCCGTATCTCTGGTACTATATCAGCTGCCTGTTCATGATGCTGTCTTTGCGGCAAAGCTTTTTGTTTACAGGCCTGGGAATTCTGTGGTGCATTCTGTGCGTGGTAACGGGCCATTTGGCGGGGGTACAGGGGACCGCGGTCGGACAGCCGGTTTATAATTTGGCCACCGGCGGAGTGGTTGTAATCGGCGCGTTTTACGTTCTGCTTGGCTGCATCCATCGTCTGGATGAAGCAGTGCGTCAGCAGTCCCGGCTCAACGCGCGGCTGCGGGAGGAAAAAGAGCGCAGCGAGCAGGCTTTGGGGCACATTACGGAGCTGTATGACACCTTAAACCTTTTCGCCATGTCTGACCCGGACCGGGTGATGGAAGCGCTGGTTCAAACCCTGTGCCGAACCATTGCGCCGGGCGGCTGCGTTCTGGTTAAATGCGACCCGGAGGGCGGCGTGGAACGGCGGGAGGTCCGTGAAATAGAGGAAGAAGAGGCTGAGGCGGTCTGGAGCGCCGCAACAGAGGCGCTGCAGGAAGCCGGGAGCGGCTGGCGTCCGGTAAGGCTTGAATCTGAGCAACTTAAATTTGAGTGCGTTTACATCGGGGAGAGAACGCTTCCAAAGGGACTGCTGCTCCGCCGCACGGGAACTTCTGTGCCGGAAAAGCAGGACCTGTTTTACCGAGGGGTGATCGAAATTGTATTTCGCAACATGGATACTCACCGGGAACTGGAAACCTACATTGCTGCTGAGGAAAAAAACCGTATGGCAGATGAAATTCACGACACGGTGATTCAGCGGCTGTTTGCGCTGGCGTGCGGCTTAAAGATGTTAGAGGGAAAAACCGCAGATTCCATGGAAGAGGACCGGAACAATCAGATTCGTCTGCTGATGCGCTCCACCGAAGGGATTATGAAGGAGCTGCGGGAGGCTATTTACGGAAAACGTTTTGAGAGCAGCGGCGCGCAAAGTTTTACCGGACGGGTGCGAACCTATCTTTCGGAGATGGAAAGCATGAGCGGCGCGCAAATTCAGTTGGAGATAGACGAACGGGCGGAGGAGATGACGGCTTCTCAAAAAATTGTGTTATACCGAATTTCCTGTGAGGCGGTGAGCAACGCCGTCTGCCACGGACGAGCGCGGCGCATTGCGCTGCGTCTGGCGCTGACGGATCGGGAAATCTGCATGGAGGTACAGGATAACGGGTCGGGGCTTTCCATCCCGTCCGGGGAAAGCCTGCGGGGAAACGGGCTGCGGAATATGAACCGCATGGTTTCGCTGCTGCGGGGCCAGATATTGCTGGAGGCCGGGGAAAATCGGGGAACAGCGGTGCGGCTGCGGCTGCCGCGCCGATAAGGAGGGAGCGAGGGCATGATTCTGATTTTGGACGACCATCCGCTGGCCAGGGCGGGATTGGCGTCGGTTATCCGCATGTACCGGCCGGAGGAGAAACTGGTGCAGGCGGGCTGCGTGCGGGAGGCCATGGAGCAGATGGACACGGCGGCGGCGGAGTTGGCGTTTGTAGACGTGAATCTGGGAAAGGAAAACGGATTTTCCTTTGTGGAGTGGCTTCGGGAGCGGAGATTTGACACGAAGGTGTTCTTTATCACTTCTTCCTCCCGGGAAAGCGACTTTCTCGCTGCCCGGGAGTTGGGCGTAAACGCCTATGTGCTCAAGGACGCCTTCCTCGATGAAATTCTGTACGGCTTGCGGGTGGTGGAGCGGGGCGGAACCTTTTATTCTCCCACGCTGGTAGAGCAGATGAACCGAAACCGGGAGGATGAACGGAAGCTTGAAAAGCTTACCGCCCGGGAGCTGGATGTACTGATATTGCTCAGTCAGGCGTACAGCAACGGAAAAATCAGCGAAGCCCTTTATATTTCCGAGGCCACCACGAAAAAGCATATCACCAGTATTCTGGGCAAGCTGGGGCTGGAAAGCCGGATGGAGGCAATGCTGTTTGCCAATAACAACCGCACCATTACCCGCGCGGCCATCAGCCGGGCGGTGAAAAAGGACAGAAGGGAGGACGGCCCATGCGAACTCACAGCCTGCGGCGCAGCGGCAAATTGTTTACGCTGATGCTTCTGGCGGCGTCCATGACCGGGGTAGGGGTTACATATGCCGGGTGGTCCGATACGCTGACCATCCAAACAAAGCTGACCACGGCGGTGTTCAACATGGCGGCGAAGGCGTCGGGCGAGTATCGCGTCAGTCTGGTGGAGCCGGGCGGAAGGACCTCTGTGGAGCTGATAAGCGTGGAGGCCCGGACGGAAGAGGACGGAAAATCGGTGGAGCTCTTGTTTTCCGAGGGGATTCCCGCCAACTATTTGCGGGAGGGGTATGCCCTCTGCCTGTCAGTCCCGCTTGAAAACGGAAAAGGCTCGTTTATGAATATCCGCCGTTATGAGCCGGATTTTACCAACGAATGGGGGCAGGTAACGCTTCAGGCGGAGGAGGTCTGCCTGCGGCTGGACGGAAAAATCTATCTGGCGGAGGACGGCGGGTCCGGGCTTGGAAGTCTTCTGGAAGCCTATGATACGCCGCTGAAGCTGGCGGTCTACCCCTCCTTTGAAGGAGAACCGGACGCCATGCGGGGAAGTCTGTATCTCACACTGACGGAGGAAAGCCTTAGGGTTCTTGCCGGGCTGCCGGAGGAAGTGGAAATTCCGGCGGAGGCGCTGGAGCTGGCCCCGCAGGGAAGCCCTGTTCGGGCAGTGGGGGAAGAGTCGTCGGAGACAAACGGCGTTTTGGTGCGGTACCGCTGCGAGGTGCCGCTGGTGATGGATCAGAGCTATGAGCCGGATCTCATCGCCCGCGTGGGAGAGGTGGGGCCTGTATGAAACGAACGCTTCGCGCGGCCCTGCTTGCCGGGGCGACGGTTTTAGGGTGTACCGTCATCGTATGGGGCTACTGGATTGACTCCATTCAGGTCAAAACCGACGTGACGGTGCTTTATCCTGCGGAGATTACCGTGATTCAACAGGAAAAGGCCCCGCTCCCGGAGGAAATTTCGCCCGAAAAAACGCCGCCCGAGAGCGCGTCGCCGGACAGTACGGACGCGAAGTCTCCGCCGCAGGACGAAGCAGGTTCCGATCAAGAGGAAGTGACGGATCCGGCGGACGTAAAGGCTCCTTCTCAGGAGAAGTCCGGGGACGAAGCTGGAGAAG
>JAEWML010000094.1 GCA_023393155.1 Bacillota bacterium | reverse complement strand
GCTTTATACCCAGGCGGTGGGTATCAACGCCCATTCCTCCCGGCTTAACGGGATTGATCCCGCGTTCATCAAGTTTATCACCTATGTGATTATGTGGCTTTGCGTGGCGGTGGCGGGCTTTATCAAGGTCAGCCGCTTTTCCACCATCAACTACTCCGTGGTGGCCAAGGATATTGAAATGGACGCGATTTTGGCGGTGGCTTTGGGCGGCAGCGCCCTCAGCGGCGGCAAATTCAACATGGCCGCGTCCATTCTGGGCGCGTACGTCATTCAGTTTCTCACCACCACGCTGTTTAAGTTCAACGTGGTGTCCAGCGCGCTGCCGGCGTATAAGGCCGTCGTGGTCATTCTGCTGGTGGTTTTGAGCGCCCCCGTGGTCCGGGAGAGGCTGGGAATTCTCGCCAAGAGGTTCTCGCCTGCAAAACCGGCAAAGGAGGTGGGTTGATATGCCGACCGCAAACATTGTGACGGCGGGGAAGACGCCCCGGCTGAAAAGCCGCGGAGGCATCTCCGACACGAACCTGCTTCTTCTGATCACCGTCTCCGTATTCATCGCCATGTACATCTGCGCGATTCTGTTTCTGGGCTCCGGCTTTTTGAAGCCCCAGACCTTTTTCAACATCCTCAACGAAAATGCCAGTCTCATCATTCTCTCCTGCGGCATGAGCATCGTCATGATTACCGGGGGCATCGACATCTCCGTGGGTACGCTGACGGCGCTGGTATGCATGAGCTGCGCCGTCCATCTGGACTATCAGGGCGGCAGCGTGCCAACGTCGCTTCTGCTGGCGCTGGGCATCGGGCTGGCGTTCGGGATCGTTCAGGGCTTTTTGATTGCCTATCTGGAGATTCAGCCCTTTATTGTTACGTTGGCGGGCATGTTCTTCGCCAAGGGGATGACCACCATCGTCAACGCCACCCAGTTCAATGTGGAGAATGAAGCGTTTCGGGCGCTGAAGGCCACCCGGCTCTATGTGCCGGGTATGGGCTCCGTCAACAAGCTGGGCGCTTATGTGCCCGCTTACGTGGAAATCGGCGTGGTGGTGGCGGTGGTCACGGCAATCCTGCTGTTCTGTCTGCTGCGCTGGACCAGACTGGGCCGCAATTTTTACGCCGTGGGCGGCAACACCCAAAGCGCCAACATGCTGGGCATCAACGTCAAGCGCACCAAGTTCATGGCCTACCTGCTCTGCGGCCTGCTGGCGGGAATTGGCGGCTTTGTGTACTTCCTCCACGTTGGCTCCGGCTCCCCTTCCCACGCCAGCGGCGCGGAAATGAACGCCATTGCCTCCTCCATCATCGGCGGCACCATGCTGACCGGCGGAGTGGGCAATATTGCGGGTACGTTTTTCGGTGTGCTGTCTCTGAGCACTATTAAGAACATTGTTTCCTCTCTGGGACTGGACGAGGCGTGGTGGACCAACATTACCGTGGCGGCCATGATCTGCCTGTTCCTGGTCATCCAGAGCGTGGTTCTCCTGCGCAAAAACAAAAGCAAGCAGTAAGCGGAAGGAGCTTGTGCGTATGAACACTTTTCTTGGCATCGAGCTGGGTTCCACCCGCATCAAGGCGGTGTCCGTGAACACGGCCTGCGTCCCCGTTTTCTCCGGGGATTACACATGGAAAAGCCGCTATGAAAACGGCGTCTGGACATATCCTCTGGAGGAGGTCTGGAAGGGGCTGAAGGCCGCGCTGGGCGGGATTCAGGACCGTCGGCAGGTGCAGGCCATGGGCGTTTCCGCCATGATGCACGGCTATCTGGCCTTTGACCGGAACTGGAAGCTGCTCACGCCCTTCCGCACATGGCAGAACACCATGACCGGGCAGGCGGCGGCGGAGCTGACGGCGCTTTTTGACTTCAACATTCCCCAGCGCTGGAGCATTGCCCACCTGTATCAGGCGGTGCTGAACGGGGAGCCCCATGTGGAGCAGATTGCCCACATTACTACGCTGGCCGGGTATGTCCACTTTATGCTCACCGGCGTCAACGCCGTGGGCATCGGCGAGGCCAGCGGAATGTTCCCCATTGACAGCGCCGTTTGTGACTATAACGAAAAGATGCTTCAAAAATTTGAGCACCTGACGGCGGAACAGCCTTGGAGCATCCGCGATCTGCTGCCCCGTGTGCTGCCAGCAGGAACGCTTGCCGGTGAGCTGACCGAGGAAGGCGCCCGCCTGCTGGACGGATTGCTTTCTCCGGGGATTCCCTTTGCTCCCCCCGAAGGGGACGCTGGAACCGGCATGACGGCCACCAACGCCGTGGCGCCCCGTACAGGCAATGTCTCCGCCGGTACGTCCATTTTTTCCATGGTGGTTCTGGAAAAGCCGCTTTCCAAGGTTTATCCGGAAATCGATATGGTCACCACCCCCGCTGGCGCGCCTGTTGCCATGGTTCACTGCAACAACTGCACGGGCGATATGAACGCGTGGGCGGGCATGCTGGGGGAGGCTGCCGAGCTGTTCGGCGCGTCGGTTTCCACCGGAGAGCTTTTTACAAAGCTCTATCAGAAGAGCATGGAAGGGGACCCGGACTGCGGCGGGGTGCTGACCTATAACTATCTTGCGGGAGAGGGCGTTACCCATTTGGACGCGGGGCGGCCCATGGTGGTCCGCCGTCCGGACAGCTCCTTCACCCTGGCGAACTTTCTCCGCTCCCAGCTTTACGCCACCATGGCGACCTTGAAAATCGGCATGGACATTCTGGCGTCTGAGGGCGTGATGATCGACACCCTGACGGGACATGGAGGCCTTTTCAAGACCCCGGTGGTAGGGCAGCGGTATTTGGCCGCCGCCAGCAACGCCCCCGTCACCTGTATGGAAACCGCTGGGGAGGGCGGGCCCTACGGGATGGCGCTGCTGGCGGCCTATCTCCATAACGGGCAGGGACGAACGCTGGTGGAATTTTTGGCCCGGGATGTCTTCGCGGGAATCCCCGGCTCCGTTCAAAAGCCCGACGAGGAGGACATCATCGGCTTTCGCACCTATCTCAAACGTTTCCGCGCGGGCCTTGCAGTAGAGCGCGCCGCGGTGAGCCAGTTGTAAAAGGAGAACATAATACGATGAAACAATATGAATTTTGGTTTGTGGTGGGCAGCCAGTCTCTGTACGGGCCCGAGGTTCTGGAAACCGTGGATGCCCACGCCGCCGAGATGGCGGCGGAGCTGAGCCGGGTGCTGCCGTACCCTCTGGTCTACAAGCTGACCGCCAAGACCAACCGGGAAATTGCCGACGTGATCAAAGAGGCCAATTACGATGACCGCTGTGCCGGAGTGATCACCTGGTGCCACACCTTCAGTCCCTCTAAAATGTGGATTAACGGCTTTGTGGACCTGCAAAAGCCCTACTGTCATTTTGCCACCCAGTATAACCGGGAGATTCCCAATGAAGAAATTGACATGGACTTTATGAACCTGAATCAGGCCGCCCACGGCGACCGGGAGCACGGTTTCATTGCCGCCCGGCTGCGCTTGCCCCGCAAGGTGATTGCGGGCTATTGGCGGGACGAAGCCGTCCGGGAACGGCTGGGGAGCTGGATGAAGTCCGCCGTGGGCGTTGCCGTTTCCAAGGAGCTGAAGGTAATGCGCTTTGGGGACAATATGCGGGAAGTGGCCGTCACCGAGGGCGACAAGGTGGAGGTGCAGGCGAAGCTTGGCTGGCAGGTGAACACCTGGGCCGTGGGCGATCTTGTAAAGGTGGTGGACGCCGTCACCGAGGAGGAGATCGACGCGCTGATGGCCGTCTATGAGAATCAGTACACCATGGCCACCGACAACATCGACCTTGTGCGCTATCAGGCGCGGGAGGAAATTGCCATCCGGAAAATGCTGGACGAGGAGGGCTGCAGGGCTTTCTCCAACACATTTCAGGACCTTTACGGAATGGAGCAGCTCCCCGGCCTTGCTTCCCAGCATTTAATGTCCCAGGGCTATGGCTACGGCGGCGAGGGCGACTGGAAGGTGGCCGCCATGACCGCTATTCTGAAGGCCATGGGCGAAAATGGAAACGGCGCTTCCCTTTTTATGGAGGATTATACCTATCATCTGGCGGAGGGGCAGGAATACAGCCTGGGCGCGCATATGTTGGAGGTCTGCCCCTGCTGCGCCGCGGAAAAACCCCGTATTGAAACGCACCATCTTGGCATCGGCATGAATGAGAAGGACCCGGCCCGGCTGGTGTTTGAGGGCAGGGCAGGGGAGGCCATCGTGGTCAGCCTTGTGGACATGAGGGGGCGCCTGCGCCTGATTTGTCAGGACATCCACTGCGTCAAGCCGATTCTGCCCATGCCCAATCTGCCGGTTGCCCGGGTCATGTGGCAGGCGGAGCCGTCTCTTACCACCGGCGTGGAGTGTTGGATTACCGCCGGGGGAGCGCACCACACGGTGCTCAGCTACGACGTGACCGCCGGACAGATGAAGGACTGGTGCGCCATGATGGACATTGAGTTCGTCCACATCGGCAAAGGCACCACGGTGGAACGGCTGGAGCACGACCTGTTCCTCAGCGATTTGGCCTGGAAGTTGAAGTAAGGAGCTAAAATCATGCTGGAAGCACTGAAACAGCAGGTGCTGGAGGCCAACCTCCTCCTGCCGGAACACCATTTGGTCACCTTCACATGGGGCAATGTCTCCGGCATCGACCGGAGCCGCGGCCTGATGGTCATCAAGCCCTCCGGCGTGGAGTACGGCGAGGTGAAAGCGGAGGACATGGTGGTGATGGATCTGGAGGGAAACCGGGTGGAGGGCCGCTATAAGCCCTCCAGCGACACGGACACCCATTTGGCGCTGTACAAGGCATTCCCCACGCTGGGCGGCATTGTCCATACCCACAGCCGCTGGGCCACCAGCTTTGCGCAGGCTGGCCGGGGCGTTCCCGCTCTCGGAACCACACAGGGGGACTATTTCTACGGCGAAGTTCCCTGCACGCGGAAGATGACCGAGCGTGAGATTGGCGGGCAGTACGAATTGGAAACAGGCAATGTCATTGTGGAAACCTTTCAAAGCCGGGGCATCGATCCCGCGCAGATGCCCGCCGTGCTGGTACACAGCCACGGGCCCTTCGTCTGGGGGACCGACCCCTTCAATGCGGTGCACAACGCGGTGGTGCTGGAGGAATGCGCGTTCATGGACTTCCACGCCATGGCCCTCACCCCCGGCCTCGTCCCCATGCAGCAGGAGCTGCTGGATAAGCACTATCTGCGCAAGCACGGCAAAAATGCCTACTACGGGCAGGGCTGAAAAGGAGGGACCGGCTATGGATGCACCGATGAAACAACATTTCGGCAAAATGCCGGACGGCACGGACGTGGAGCAGTACACACTGAGCTGCGGGGCGCTGTCCTGTGAGATTTTAACTTACGGCGGCGCACTGCGCTCCCTGCGGGCGCCGGACCGCAGCGGAGCTTCCGTGGATGTGGTGCTGGGCTTTGACACGCTGGAGGACTATCGCAGGCAGGATAAATACATCGGCGCGCTCATCGGACGGTTTGCCAACCGCATCGGCGGCGCGGCCTTTGAGTTGAACGGAACGCACTATCCGCTGGCCGCCAATGACGGGGAGAATCATCTTCACGGCGGCCTGACGGGCTTTGACAAGCAGGTGTGGACAGTGGAGGAGGCCTTGGCGGACACGCTGGTTCTCTCCCTGCTCAGCCCCGCCGGACAGGAGAACTACCCCGGCAATCTTTTCGTTCAGGTGACCTATCGTTTGGAGCGTAGCGGTTTAACCATTGAATACCGGGCGGAATGTGACCGGGATACTCTCTGCAATCTGACCAGTCACGCCTATTTTAATCTGGGGGGACACGACAGCGGGCCGGTTCTGAGTCAGGAAATCCGGATTTCAGCCTCCCGCTATACGCCTACCGACGCGCACTCCATTCCCACGGGGGAGCTTGACCCGGTGGAACGCACCCCCATGGATTTGCGCAGTCCCATGCCAATCGGGGCGTTGGTGGACGATCTCTTTGAGCAGCTTGCTTTTGCAAAGGGGTACGACCACAATTGGGCTGTGGACGGGGCACCCGGCTCCCTGCGCACCGCAGCCACGGCCTACGCGCCGGAAACCGGCATCACTTTGGAGGTACTGACCACTCAGCCGGGGATTCAATTCTACTCCGGGAACTATCTGGACGGCTGTCCGGCAGGGAAGGGCGGCGCCCCCTATGCAAAACGCTGGGGCTTCTGTCTGGAAACGCAGGGCTACCCGGACGCACCCCATCATCCCGGCTTTCCCAGCGCAGTGCTGCGAAAGGGCGAAACGTACCGCCAGACCACGCAGTACCGCTTTTCAGCGCGCTGAGGGCGATGCCCCGGAAAAGATTGCCGGAATTGCTGCTCCTTGGGCTGCAATGGGCATCTGATTTTAGAACTGCTTTGGTTAAAAAGCCGCCACTCCACGCCGTGGAGTGGCGGCTTTTGCTGTCCGGAAATCACAGTCATCACCTCTGTGAGCTTTTAAGATGCTATAATGAGCATATGTTAGGGCGCTGATTGCGAGCTGATTTTTTACCCGGCCTTGTAGCGTTTTGGATAGCTCAGGATATAAAAAGCAGCCGGCCTTTGACAATGAAGATCACAGGAAAGAATAAAGGCTATCATCTCGACGCGACGGCCTATGCGGCCTTTTTGAATGGCACCGCAACCTGTCAGGGATACAGCGTGGCGGCCTATCGGCTGCTCAGAGAGGCGGGCGTCGCTTATAGTACGGGCAAAATGCTGAAAACACGCAGACTGCCCGAAATTATTTTCAAAATGCCGGGTGGAAACCGACAATGTGGTATCACATAAATGTATACGCTGGTATGAAGAATCACAAGGAGAGGATTTTCCTTCGCCTGATCCATTTTCTGCAATTGGCATGGCCGCGGAGATAAGCGGCAGGAAAAATAAATCCTCCCGCCTGTCCGGTTTCCGGACAAGTCCAAACCGTTATAGTAAGGTAAAATAGCCGCAATTCATCAGAACAGGTAAGGCGCAATTGACTTTTTTAAATAATTTTGTGGAATTTTCGATAAATTTTTAAATGAAACCGGTTGTATTTCATAGTAAGTTAGTATAGTATAAAGAAAAGGTTAGCGTTTCTAACTATTTAACCGCCCAACAGGCGGTAAGGAGGTCGAAATAGATGAGCAGTCCGCTGCTTGAATTGCAGGATCTGAGTGTGTCCGTGGAGGATAAGGTGATTTTGGACGGCGTCAATCTGACGATTCGTCCGGGAGAGCTTCACGTGCTGATGGGACCCAACGGAACGGGAAAATCCACGTTGGTTTCCGCGGTGATGGGGGACCCCCGCTATGAGGTCCGGCGGGGCCGGATTCTTCTGGAGGGCCGTGACATTACGGAGGAAAGGGCGGACGCCCGGGCACGGGCGGGAGCGTTTCTTTCCTTCCAGGCGCCGGAGGAGATTCCCGGTGTAACATTGGAAAACTTTTTACGCACCGCCCGGGGCGCGGTGGACGGGAAACCGCCCAAGGTTTTGCTGTTCCGCAAAGAACTGCGCCAGCAGATGGCGGCGCTGGACATGAACGAGTCTTACGCCGACCGGTACTTGAACGTAGGCTTTTCCGGCGGAGAGAAAAAGAAGGCGGAGATTTTGCAGATGCTGATGCTCCATCCAAAGCTTGCCATGCTGGATGAAACCGATTCCGGTCTGGACGTGGACGCGGTGCGCACCGTGACGCAGGGAATCAGGGCCTTCCGCTCGAAACAAAACGCCCTGCTCATTATCACCCATAGCGCCAAAATTTTGGAGGGGCTGGACATCGACGCGGTCCACATTCTGGAGGGCGGTCGAATTGCCCGCACCGGCGGGGCCGAGCTGGTTTCCGAAATTACGGCGGGAGGCTTTGGCGAGCTGAAAAAGGAGGCGGGGGTTCATGAGCCGCTTTGATCAGGAAAAGACCCGGGTGGAGGCGATGGACCGCAGCGTCTATGACATTAAGGACCGGGTGGACCCTTCCTTTGAAGTGGATTCCGGCCTGACGGCTGCAATCGTGGAGAAGATTTCGGAGGAAAAGCACGACCCCGAATGGATGCGGATTTTCCGCCTGAAGGCATTGCGGACCTATAACGAACTGTCTCTGCCCGCATGGGGCCCGCCGCTGGACGAACTGGACATGGAGCATATTGTCACCTATGTCCGGCCGAAAACCGCCATGCAGGGCAAGTGGGCCGACGTGCCCGAAGATATCAAAAACACCTTTGAGCGCCTTGGCATTCCCGAGGCGGAGCGCAAGTCCCTTGCGGGGGTGGGCGCGCAGTATGACTCCGAGGTGGTTTACCATAATGTCCGGGCGGAGGTTGCCGCCCAGGGCGTGGTCTATACCGACATGGAAAGCGCCCTCACCGGCCCCTATGCCGAAATGGTCCGCAAGCACTTCATGCGTCTGGTTCCGCCCACCGACCACAAATTTGCCGCGCTGCACGGGGCGGTCTGGTCCGGCGGCTCCTTCGTCTATGTGCCGCCCGGCGTGTCGGTGGAAATTCCGCTTCAGTCCTACTTCCGGCTCAATGCGCCGGGGGCGGGGCAGTTCGAGCACACGCTGATCATCGTGGGCGAGGGGGCTTATCTGCACTTCATCGAGGGATGTTCCGCCCCCAAGTACAGCGTGGCAAACCTCCACGCCGGGTGCGTGGAGCTGTACGTGGGCAAAAACGCCCGGATGCGGTACTCCACCATTGAAAACTGGTCCAAAAATATGTACAACCTAAATACCAAGCGGGCACTGGTGGAGGAGGGCGGCACCGTGGAGTGGGTGTCCGGCTCCTTCGGGTCCCACACGTCCTATCTTTACCCCATGAGCGTCCTCAAAGGCGCGCGTTCCCGGATGGAGTTCACCGGCATTACCTTTGCCGGCGCGGGTCAGAATCTGGATACGGGCGTGAAGGTGCTTCACGCCGCGCCCAATACCACCTCGCACATCACCACCAAGTCCATTTCCCGGGACGGGGGAATCTCCACCTTCCGCAGCGCCGTCACTGTGGCCCCGGAGGCCGAGGGAAGCAAGTCCTCCGTCTCCTGCGAGTCGCTGATGCTGGACAGCCGTTCCCGCTCGGACACGATTCCGGTGATGGATATTCGCTGCGATCAGGTGGATGTGGGACACGAGGCCAAAATTGGCCGCATCAGCGAAGAGGCCATTTTTTATCTGATGAGCCGGGGGCTTGCCGAGGAGGACGCCCGCGCTCTGATTGTGGGCGGCTTTGCCGAGCCTATTGCAAAGGAACTGCCTTTGGAATACGCGGTGGAGATGAACAATCTCATCCATCTGGAAATGAAGGGCAGCATCGGCTGAAAGGAGGAACCGAAACATGAACAGCGCAATCAACCGTTTGCCGGTTCCAACATGGAGCTGGACCGGCGTGAATCAGGCGGAGGACAGCGCGGCACTGCCGGAGCTGGCCGCCCGCGAGGGTTCGCCCCTGCCCTATGCAGGAGAATTGCCCAAGGGCGTGGAGCTGCTTTCCGTTTTGCCGGAGGCCGTCGCGTCCATTCCCGGCGGGATGGGCGAGGCGGTGGACCGGTTCGTTTTGGACCATGCAGACACCGTTTGTTATGTGCGGGCGCAGGGCGGCAATGCCGCGGCCCCGCTGACGCTGACCCGGACGCTGAGCCAAAAACAAAGCGCCGCCGTCACCCATTGGGGCATTTCCGCCGGAGAGGGAAGCACTCTCACGGTGGTGCAGGTGCTCCGGGGAGGAGCGGACCACGGCGCGGCGGCGGATTTGACCCAGATTGACGCGGAGCCGGGCGCGGTGGTGCGTTTCATTCAAATTCAGCTTCTGGAAGCCGACAGCCGAAGCTGGAACGCCGTGGGCGCCCATGTGGCCGAAGGCGCACGGGTGGAGGTGGTCCGGGCCGTGCTGGGCGGCGGCGTGGCTGCCTGCGGAACCCGGATTCAACTGGAAGGACAGGCTGCGGAATACAGTTTGGACACCGCCTATTTTGGAGACGGGGAGCAGTCGCTGGACTTCAATGATCTGGTGATTCATACCGGCAAGGATACCCACAGCGAGCTGCGCACCGCCGGTGTGCTGGGGGACCGGAGCCGCAAAATCCTGCGGGGTACCATCGACTTTCGCCAAGGGGCCGTCCGCGCCGTGGGTCATGAGCAGGAAGCCGTCCTGTTGCTCAGCCCCACCGCCCGCAACCGCACTGCGCCTCTGATTCTGTGCGGGGAGGAGCTGGTGGAGGGGCAGCACGCCGCCACCGTGGGCCGGTTTGAAGAGCAGCAGCTTTACTACCTCTGCTCACGGGGCCTGCCTCCCGCGCAGGCCAAGCATCTGATGGTGGAGGCCCGGTTTGCCCCGGTGCTGGACCAAATCCCGGATGAGGCGCTGCGTACGGAAATTCTTGAAAACATCGGAAGGAGGCTGGGTCAGCCATGAACGAACTGCAAAAACAGTTTCCCATTTTATCCGTGCCGGAAAACGGAAAGCGGCTTATCTATCTGGACAACGCCGCCACGACGCAAAAGCCGCTGTCCGTTTTAAAGGCGGTGGAGGAGTACTACCGCCAGGACAACGCCAATCCCCATCGGGGGGTGTACGAACTGGGCGTTCGCGCCACAGACGCCCATGAGAACGCCCGGGCGGCGGTGGCCCGCTTCCTCCACGCCGCGCCGGAGGAGCTTATTTTCACACAGAACACCTCCGAGGGGCTGAATCTGGTGGCGTACAGCTATGGCTTGGAGTTTTTGAAGGCGGGGGATGAAATCGCCCTCTCCGTGGCGGAGCATCACAGCAATCTGGTTCCGTGGCAGCGGGTGGCCAAGGCCACGGGCGCAAAGCTGGTGTATTTCTATCCCGGCCCCGATGGACGCCTGAGCGAGGAGGAGCTGGACCGGAAGATTACGGATCGCACCCGGCTGGTGGCCATTGCGCAGGTTTCAAACGTCTTGGGGCTGGAGGCCCCGGTGGAGTCCATTGTCCGCAGAGCCCGCGCCGTGGGTGCGGTGGTGGTGCTGGACTGCGCCCAGAGCGCGCCCCATCTTCCCGTGGATGTGAAGGCGCTGGACGTGGACTTTGCCGCCCTTTCCGGCCATAAGCTTTACGCCCCCATGGGCGTGGGCGCGCTGTACGGGAAGAAGGAGCTGCTGGAAAAAATGCCGCCCTTCCTCAGCGGCGGCGATATGATTGCCTCGGTCCATGAGCAAAGCGTTTCTTACGCCGAAATTCCCCGCTGCTTTGAGGCGGGAACCCGCAACGTGGGCGGCGAGGTGGGACTGGAAGCTGCCATCCGGTTTATGGACTCCCTTGGCTGGGAACAGATCCAAGCCCACGAAAAGGCACTGACGGCCCGGGCGCTGAAGGGTCTGGCAGCGATTCCCCATGTGAAGGTGTACGGCGAACCGGTCCCGGAGGAGCGGTGCGGCGTGATTTCCTTCAATGTGGACGGCGTACACCCCCATGACACCGCCACGATTCTGGATGCCGACGGCATTGCGGTCCGGGCAGGGCATCACTGCGCCCAGCCGCTGATGGAGTTTCTGGGCATCACCGCCTGCGCCCGGGCCAGCTTCGCCGTGTACAACACGGAAGAAGACGTGGATGCCTTTTTAAGCAGCGTGGAAAAGGTCAGGAGGTGGATGGGCCTTGGAGCTTAGTGCCCTGTACAATCAGATTATCGTGGAAAACAGCCGCGCGCCCCAAAACCGCCGCAAGGTGGAGGATGCAACCATCGCGCTGGAGGGAGTGAACCCAAGCTGCGGGGACGACATTGTTCTGGAGCTGCGGGTAAAGGAGGGCGTCATTGAAGACGCCGGTTTTACAGGAGACGGCTGCGCGATTTCCCAGGCCTCCGCTTCGCTGATGATCGATCTGGTCAAGGGCCGGACGGTGGAGGACGCGAGGGAGCTGCTGCATCTCTTCTTCGGCATGATTAAGGGAGAAG
>JAEWML010000093.1 GCA_023393155.1 Bacillota bacterium | reverse complement strand
TTTTTCGCCTTGCCCACGTAAATGACCTTGCCGGTTTTGTCCATCATCAGATAGACGCCGGGCTTCAGGGGCAGATTCCCGGCCTTTTCTCTCAGCTCGTCTTTTGTCACGAACTCCCTCCTCTCATTTCCGCATAAAAAAGAAAACCCCGCGTTACCGCGGGGTGAAAGAGGCGCGGCCGCCTCTTTTTCTCTTTTCTCTCCGGGGAGATTTCAATCGCGGATGAAAGGGTTATTCGCCAAAGTTGTTCTCGATCAGCTCCGTCAGCGCGGCGACGGCTTCCTTTTCGTCGCTTCCGTCGGCAATCAGCGTAATTTTGGTCCCCATGACGATGCCCAGGGACAGCACGCCCAGAAGGCTCTTCGCGTTTACCCGGCGGTCTTCCTTCTCCACCCAGATTCCGCTTTTAAACTCGTTTGCCTTTTGGATAAAGAACGTCGCGGGCCGCGCGTGAAGACCCACCTCGTTATTGACCGTGATCTCCTGTGTATACATATGCAGCACTCCTTTTCCCTATCGCCGTATTAAAACTCCGCATACCATGTCATTTTGTCTTTATATCATATCCGTTTTTTACAAAAACGTCAACAGGGTTTTATACAAACATTTCAAAAATACAGGGGGAGAATTGACGTGGTTTTTGTCTGTTTCCACAAACTTATCGGGATACTCCCCCACTTCACTTGTGCGCAATTTGCTTTTTCCAAAAAACGGCGGATTTTCAAGGCTTTTTCTGTCCGCCGGATAGGGAAAGCCGGGGCCGCCGCTTTCGCGGCGGCCCCGGCGGGCAAATGTAACCTCAATAATTAAGAGCCTTCACCTGGAAATAGCTCCGGGGATGGTTGCACACGGGGCACACCTGGGGCGCGTTCTCCGCGATCTCCACGTGGCCGCAGTTGCGGCAAAACCACATAACCTTCTCGCCCTTTTTGAAAACCTCGCCCTTTTTCAGGTTGTCCAGCAGCTTCAGATAGCGCTCCTCGTGAGTCTTTTCGATTTTGGCCACGCCCTCAAACTGGGCGGCCAGCGCCAAAAATCCCTCTTCCTCGGCGGTGCGGGCCATTTCGGCGTACATATTCGTCCACTCATAGTTCTCGCCCGCGGCGGCGGCCACCAGGTTTTCATCGGTGCAGCCGATGCCGTCCAGCGCCTTGAACCACAGCTTGGCGTGCTCCTTCTCGTTCAGGGCCGTCTCCTCGAAGATAGCCGCGATCTGCTCGAAGCCCTCCTTCCGCGCTTTGCTCGCATAGTAGTCGTACTTGTTGCGGGCCTGGCTCTCCCCCGCAAACGCAGTCCACAGATTCGCTTCCGTTTTGCTTCCCTTCAGTTCCATGATAACATTCCCCTTTCAAACATTCTATCTCAGGCGGCGGCGCAGGGTGCGCCGCCGCCGTGGCTGACTGTGATTTCACGTCTTTTGCAAATATTCCGCCGGGCAAATGGGCGCCCGGGAAAACTGCGGAAAAAGGTCATGCCGGATTTCTCCGGCGGCGCTCAGCAATCGTCTTTTCCCCCACTCTTCGCACACTGGGGGCAGGTCCCGTAAAACATGAGCGCGTGGCGTATGGCCCGAAAGCCTTCCCTGCACGCCGCTGCATCCAACTCGGGGTCGTAGGGGCCCGCGGCGTCGCTCACCCTCCCGCAGGTAAGGCAGGTAAAATGCGCGTGGGACGTCGTGTCCCCGTCAAACCGGACAATGGGTCCGGGCAGCTCCTGCAGCCGTCCCTCCTCCGCCATCCGGTGAAGGTTGCGATAGACGGTGCCCAGACTCAGCCGCGGAATCTCCGGCTTCAGCCACGCAAACACCATCTCTGCCGTGGGATGCTCCACGCTCTCCCGCACGACCGCGTAAATTTTCTCCCTTTGAAGTGAATATCGCTGCGGCTGCATGGGGCCTCCTTTCAAAACCTATCCAGTAATGATTTCTAGTTATATGATAATATGCACCTTGAAAGAATGCAAGCGGTTTTTAAAAAATTGTTACTTTTTTTACCTTGTTTTGCAAAAAACTGCCATGATTGTTTCTCGTTCAACCTGCCATACTAACACAGGGTATCGCAATGTAACGAAGTCCACACAAAGGAGGAAACGACTTGAAAAGGACATTTGCGTTTTTGCTCACCGCCCTGATGGCCATGAGTTTGACGGCCTGCGGCACCGACAAAAACAACACGCCCAACAATAGCACTCCCAATCAATCCGTCACTGACAACAACGCCGGCTCCGGCGCGGGCTCCGCCACCGGAACCGCCGCGGTAAAAAATAGCGACCAGCGGCGCATTGAAAACGGCGCCAGCGGCACCGCCGCCGGAGCCGCGGACAACGAGATGCTGGGCCTTGAAAACGACGGCGTAGGCGCACCCGAATCCGCAGTTGTAAACAACGGAAACAGAACCAATAGCGGCGTGATTCGCAGCACCACCTACGGGCAGATGCTCCGCAACGCCCGCGTGCATGACCGGGACGGCTTTCTGCTGGACGGCGAAAACGCCGTAACCCCCGGCGCGGCGTTCCGCTAACGCTTCCGGCGCTTCGCTCCGCGGCAAACGCTTTGCCCCCGGTGGGACAGAGGGCGCGGCGGCGCGGGAACACGCAGAATTGAAAGTGCGCCGGGAAATTTTAACAAAATTTCCCGGCGCGCCCTCATGCCATCAAAACCGCAAGATACGCGGCGTACATTCCCAGCAGCAAAAAGCCCTGCCATCGGTAAAACCGGCCAGCGGCAAGGGGCGGCAGCATGGCAAGCGCGCACACCCCAAGTAACACGGGCAAATCCAGCGCAGTGGTCTGCGAACCGATGGCCAGCCGCCCACCGGACACAGCGGCACACACTGGCAGCACCAGCGTCAAATCAATCACGTTGGCCCCCACAATGTTTCCGATGGACATAGCCGTCTCTTTTTTCGCAATGGCGGTAAGGGCGGTCACAAGCTCCGGCAGAGACGTGCCCACCGCCACCAGCGTCGCGCCGATCACCCCGGGGGGAACGCCCAGACGAAGGGCCAGCTCGCTGCCGTAATCAATCAGCAGGCGGGAACCTCCGATAATCCCCGCAAGGCCCAGAAAAAACATCGCAAGCTTTGAAAGCATTTTTCGCCGGGAGACGCCGCCCCGGCGGGCCCGGCTTTTCCGCTCCGCCGCCATGCCCCGTCCGGCGTCGCGAAGATTGCTCCAAAGGTACAGGGCAAAAATTACAAACAGCAGCAGCGCGGGAAGCAGCGTCAGACTTCCGTTTCGGCACAAAATGGTCAGCATCGCCGCCCCGCAGAGCATCAAAACCGCCTTGGGTGCGAACTGCCGGTCCACGGCGGAGGGAGTGCACAGCACAGAGATGCCTAAAATCAGCCCCAGATTGGCGGTGACGGAGCCCACCGCGTTGCCCACCGCCAGATCAATTTCCCCCCTCAGCACGCCGGTGACGGAAACCGTCAGCTCCGGCAGCGTGGTGGCGACGGATACCACGGTGGCTCCCACAATAAAGTGCGGGATGCCGGAGGTTTCCGCAATCCACACCGCCCCGTCCAAAAACCAGTCTCCGCCCTTGACGATCAGCAAAAGCCCCACTGAGAACAGCAATACAATGACAAATAGGTTCACGGCGCGCCCGTCCCTTCCCGCCCCGCGTCGGCGCAGGGTCTTGTCTATCAGGATATGCGGTTTCCGCCTGAAATACCATTCCTAATTTTGCGAAGAGCACTCCGTTGCGTCAGACCGGCTCCGGCGTCCACTCCCGGGAGCGGATATCTTTTTCCAGCACCAGCGGCTCCGCCGCCGGGTCCACGGGAGAAAAGCCATACTGAGAGAAAAAGCGCAAGGCGGCTTCGTTTCCCCGGCGCAGAGAGAGCCGCAGCTTTTCCCGCCCCATAGCCCGGTAT
>JAEWML010000005.1 GCA_023393155.1 Bacillota bacterium | reverse complement strand
GCCCAGAAGGTGGTCTACACGGCCTTTGACCAGATCAAGGAGAAGACCGAGAAGGACCCCGTTGAAGTGTTCACCCAGGCTATGGAGAACATCATGCCCAGCCTGGAGGTCAAGGCCCGCCGTGTGGGCGGCGCCACCTATCAGGTGCCCCTGGAAGTTCGTCCCGCCCGCCGCCAGACCCTGGGCCTGCGGTGGCTCACCGCCTATGCCCGCTCCCGTGGGGAGCGCACCATGGCGGAGCGTCTGGCCAACGAGATTACGGACGCATCCAACAACACCGGCGCCGCCGTCAAGAAGCGCGAGGAAGTCCACAAGGCTGCCGAGGCCAACAAGGCGTTTGCGCATTTCCGCTATTAAGGAGAAAAACTATGCCGAGAAAAAACTCGCTCGAAAACACCCGTAACATCGGCATCATGGCCCATATCGACGCGGGTAAAACCACCACCACAGAGCGCATCCTGTTCTACACCGGTGTGAATTACAAGATCGGTGAAACCCATGACGGCACTGCCACCATGGACTGGATGGCTCAGGAGCAGGAGCGCGGCATCACCATTACGTCCGCCGCTACCACCTGCCATTGGAAGGGCTCCAAGAGCCAGTTCCCCGATACCCGCATCAATATTATCGACACCCCGGGCCACGTGGATTTCACCGTGGAAGTGGAGCGCTCGCTGCGCGTGCTGGACGGGTCCGTGACGGTGCTTTGCGCCAAGGGCGGCGTGGAGCCTCAGTCCGAAACCGTGTGGCGGCAGGCCGACACCTACAAGGTCCCCCGCATGATTTACGTCAATAAGATGGACATCATGGGCGCGGATTTCTACAATGTTCTGCGGATGGTGGAGGACCGGCTCAAGTGCAACGCCGTCCCCATCCAGCTTCCCATCGGCAGCGAGGATACCTTTAAGGGGATCATCGATCTGGTGGACATGAAAGCGGACGTGTATTACGACGATCAGGGCAAGGACATGCGCGAGGAGGAGATCCCCGCCGACATGACCGACCTTGCCAATGAGTACCGGGAGAAGCTGATGGATGCGGTGTCCATGGTGGACGATTCCATTATGGAGGCGTATCTGGGCGGCGAAGAGGTTTCCGCGGAGAAAATCCGCGAGGCCATCCGCAAGGCCACCGTCAGCAACACGATGATTCCCGTCACCTGTGGCACATCCTATAAAAACAAGGGCGTGCAGAAGCTGCTGGACGCGATTGTGGACTATATGCCCTCTCCTGTGGACATTCCCGCCATCAAGGGCGTGAATCCCAGGACCGAGGCGGAGGAAGACCGCAAGCCCAGCGACGACGAGCCCTTCTCCGCTTTGGCGTTTAAGATTATGACCGACCCCTATGTGGGCCGTCTGAGCTTTTTCCGGGTGTATTCCGGGCATCTGTCCACCGGTTCTTCCGTGCTGAACAGCACCAAGAACCAGAGAGAGCGCATCGGCCGTATTCTGCAGATGCACGCCAACCACCGGGAGGACATTGAAGAGGTCTTCGCAGGCGACATTGAAGCCGCCGTGGGCCTGAAAAATACCACCACCGGCGACACCCTGTGCGACGAAAAGGCCCCCATTATTCTGGAGTCCATGGAGTTCCCCGAGCCCGTTATCCGCGTGGCTATCGAGCCCAAGACCAAGGCCGGTCAGGAGAAAATGACCATGGCCCTGATCAAGCTGGCGGAGGAGGACCCCACCTTCAAGACCTGGACCGACGACGAAACGGGGCAGACCATTATCGCCGGCATGGGCGAGCTGCATCTGGACATTATCGTGGACCGTATGCTCCGCGAGTTCAAGGTGGAGGCCAACGTGGGCGCCCCTCAGGTGGCCTACAAGGAAACCATCAAGAAAAAGGTGGAGCAGGACACCAAGTATGCCCGCCAGTCCGGCGGCAAGGGCCAGTATGGCCATGTCAAGCTCCGTGTGGAGCCCAACGAGTCCGGCAAGGGATACGAGTTTGTCAACGCCATCGTGGGCGGTTCGATTCCCAAGGAATATATCCCCGCGGTCGACTCCGGTATTCAGGGCGCCATGAACGGCGGCGTGCTGGCCGGCTTCCCCGTGGTGGACGTGAAGGTCACGCTGTATGACGGCTCCTTCCACGAGGTGGACTCCTCTGAAATGGCGTTTAAGATCGCCGGCTCCATGGCCTTCAAGGAGGCCTGCCGCAAGGCCGATCCCACGCTGCAGGAACCCATCATGAAGGTTTCAGTCACCGTGCCCGACGAGTATATGGGCGACGTCATCGGCGATTTGAACAGCCGCCGCGGACAGATCATCAAGCTGGAGGCCCGTCCCGGCGCCCAGCAGATTGACGCCCATGTGCCGCTGGCCGAGATGTTCGGCTATGCGACCGACCTGCGCTCCCGCACACAGGGCCGTGGTCAGTATACCATGGAGCCCAGCCATTATGTGGAAATTCCGAAGAACATTCGGGACAAGATCGTGGCCACCCGCAACGGGAACAAAGCGGAATAATTGGGGATTGATTTTCCCCGCATTTTACTGTAAAATGGGGAGCACTGAATATAACTGCGCTGCCCGCAAGGATTTTTGAAATTGACAGGAGGATCATCAAATGGCTAAGCAGAAATTTGAGAGAACCAAACCCCATGTAAACATTGGTACCATCGGTCACGTTGACCATGGCAAGACCACCCTTACCGCCGCTATTACCAAGTGGCTGTCCCTGCAGGGCAAGGCCAAGTTTGAGGCCTATGATTCCATCGACAAGGCTCCCGAGGAGAAGGAGCGCGGCATTACCATCAACACCGCTCACGTGGAGTATGAGACGGATAAGCGTCACTATGCCCACGTGGACTGCCCGGGCCACGCCGACTATATCAAGAACATGATTACCGGCGCTGCCCAGATGGACGGTGCGATTCTGGTCATCGCCGCTTCCGACGGCCCCATGGCCCAGACCCGCGAGCACATCCTGCTGGCCCGTCAGGTGGGCGTGCCCGCCATCGTCGTGTTCCTGAACAAATGCGATCAGGTGGATGATCCCGAGCTGCTGGAGCTGGTGGAGATGGAAGTCCGCGAGCTGCTGAGCAAGTACGAGTTCCCCGGCGACGATCTGCCCATCGTCAAGGGTTCCGCGCTGAACGCGCTGGTTTGCGAGTCCACCGATCCCGCCGCTCCCGAGTATGCATGCATCAAGGAGCTGATGGACGCGGTTGACGACTATATCCCCACTCCCGAGCGCAAGGAGAACCTGCCCTTCCTGATGCCCGTCGAGGACGTGTTCACCATCTCCGGCCGCGGCACCGTGGCCACCGGCCGTGTGGAGCGCGGTATGCTGAAGCTCAGCGAGGAAGTTGAAATCGTCGGCATGGCGGAGGAGAAGCGCAAGACCGTCGTCACCGGCATCGAGATGTTCCACAAGCTGCTGGACTACGCTGAGGCCGGCGACAACATCGGCGTGCTGCTGCGCGGCGTGGACCGCAATGGCATTGAGCGCGGCCAGGTTCTGGCGAAGCCCAACTCCATTCATCCCCACACCAAGTTCAAGGGCCAGGTCTATGTTCTGAGCAAGGACGAGGGCGGCCGTCACACCCCCTTCTTCAACAACTATCGTCCCCAGTTCTACTTCCGGACCACCGACGTGACCGGCGTCATCTCCCTGCCCGAGGGCGTTGAGATGTGCATGCCCGGCGACAACGTGGAGATGGATGTGGAGCTGATCACCCCCATCGCCATCGAGAAGGGCCTGCGTTTCGCTATCCGTGAGGGTGGCCGTACCGTTGGTTCCGGCGCTGTCATCGAGGTTGAGGAGAAGTAAGAATTCTGAAACTCGCATTCGTGCGCTTTTGGAATGACTGAATTACTCAAAAAACGGAGCGGTGTGCTTTAAGCGCACTGCTCCGTTTTTTTATTGAGAGAGTCCGTTTACAGGGAATTTGACGTAAAACAGGCGGCTTTTGGGAATTTCCCAAAAGCCGCCTTGTAATATGCCAATGTCGCCCTCAGTATTGCAGCAGCAGTTCCCGCACCTTTGCGGCAAAGCGGTCCCGGTCCACATCCAGCACCACGAAGACGTTTTGCTGGGGAAACTGCTTATCGCTCCACAGGTCGGTAACGGTCTTTCCCAGAGTGAGATTTCCCCGGGTTTCCACGTAAACGCCCGCCGTCTCCCCGGAAAACAGCTCGGGATAAGCCAAAAACAGCACGGGGCAGGTGTCGTGACAGCAGAGGCCGGGGCCGTTCAGCCGCTCAAAGAAGCTCAGGGCCAGCTGATTGCTCTCCCGTACAAAGCGGCACACCGGCGTGCCGTGCGCGCCAATGCCATCCACCTCCTCGGGGGTGAGATAGGCCTGCATGGTCACGTCCAGTCCGCACATCACCACGGGAATGCCGGAGCGAAAGACCGCCTACGCGGCGTGGGGGTCACCGTAGATGTTAAACTCCGCCGCCGGAGTCACGTTGCCGCCCTTCGCCGCGCCGCCCATGATGAGAATGCGCTTTAAAAGGGTTTTCAGCTTGGGATACTTGCCCAAAGTGATGGCAAGATTTGTTAAGGGGCCAACGGCCACGACCTGAAGTTCGCCCCCGGCGACCTCCGCCGCCTCATACAGCGCATCCCACGCGGGCTTGGTTTCCTTGGCTGCGGGGGAGGGGGGGAGCTCCACCTCGCCCACGCCGTTCTTTCCATGGACCAGAGGGGCGGTGTGCAGGGGGACAAAGAGCGGCTGCTCCGCGCCGGGATAGACGGACATCTCAATGCCCGCCAAATGGCAGACGTTCCGGGCGTTTTCAAAGGTCCGATGCAGCTCCGCGTTGCCCGCCACGGCGGAAATCCCCTTTAGTTCCAGTTGGGGCAACCGCGCCAGCGCCAGCAAGGCCACCGCGTCGTCCACGCCCAAATCCGTATCAAACCAGACGGGAATTTTACTCATACCGCAACCTCCCGTCCGTCATAGGCTTTCACAGCCTCCGCCATTAGGTCCACAAATTTTTCACGCTGAAGGTTCAAGACACATCGGGCGTTGGGCGCGTGGTGAAGCTTCCCCTGCGGGTCGCCCACGGTGGCGCCGCGGCAGTATTCGCCGCTGGTTTCGATGCCCACGTACATCTCCTGAATGGTAAACAGCTCCGGGTGCAGCAGGGCTGCAACGGCCACCGCGTCGTGGACGGGGGCGCCCTGATAACCAAGGTCCCTGTGGAACTTGAAGAAGAACTCCAGCCAGTCCGCCACAACACCCGCCACCTGATTACCAACGGCGCGGATGCGCTCAAAGTCCTCAGGGAAAATCAGGGCCTGTTCCGTTACGTCCAGTCCGGACATCAAAAGGGGAAGACCGGAGGAGAAGACAATTTCCGCCGCCTCGGGGTCCGCCAGAATGTTGAATTCCGCCGCCGGAGTCCAGTTGCCGAAGCCCAGTCCGCCGCCCATGACGGAGATTTGCGCAATGTTGGGTTTCAACTCCGGATGGGCCAGCAGCAGGGCGGCCACGTTGGTTTCCGGCCCGGTGGCGATGATGGTCACGGGGTCGGGACTATCCCGCAGGACCTTTGCCATCAGTTCCACTGCGCTCAGGGGGGAGAGTGAACCTTCCGGCTGGGGGATACTGGGGCCGTCCAGCCCCGTCTGGCCGTGGATATTCCCGGCGGTGATAGGGTCGCAGAGAAGCGGGGCGGGCAGGCCCATGGCGATTGGTGCGGTAATGCCAAGCAAAGTGCACACGCGCCGGGCATTAAAGGTGGTCTTCTCAATGGTCTGATTCCCGGCGGCGGAGGTGACGGCCAAGATGTCAAGCTCCGGGCTGGCCTGTGCCAGCATCCAGGCCATGGCGTCGTCGTGGCCCGGGTCGCCGTCCAGAATCACTGGACGTTTTTTTGGATTTGTCATATGCGGTTTCCTTTCAGGCGGGCCGTGAATGGGTTATTTTCCGGCGGCGGAGGCCAGTGCGGCGGCAGAATGACGATGCCGCGTGCGGCTCCGTGCCACCAGAGCAAAAATCACAAGCCCCAGAATGGTCACGAGATAGGGAATGGGGGAGACAAGGTTGGAGTCCGCCCCCAGAGACGAAACCTTGATGCCCAGCGCCTGAGCAAGGCCGAAGACCAGCGCCGCCAGCATGGCCCCGAAGGGCTCGCCCGCGCCCATGGCCTGTGCCGCGAGGGCGATAAAGCCCCGGCCTGCCACCATGTCCTGAGACCAGCCCATGGCGTAGTACATAGACATATACGCGCCGCCAAGGCCCGCCATGGCCCCGGAGAAGCCGATGGCAATATACCGGATGCGCAGCACGCTGACGCCCACAGAGGCCGCCGCGTTGGGATTTTCGCCCACGGAGCGGATGTTCAGGCCCAGAGGGGTCCGATACAGCATGACCCAGGTGAGAAACACCAGCAAAAAGGCGAGGTAAGTCAACACGCTGTGGCCGGAGAGAATGCCGCCCAGAACGGGAACGTCCTTTAAAAGCGGAATGTTGACGGAGGGAATCTGAAGGCTTTTCGTAATCAGCGAGGTGGTGGAGGCCATGGCGGAGCCCTCGGTGAGCTGGGTGATGACCTTCACCAGAAACAGGGTGCCGCCCGAGCCGATCATGTTCACGGCCACGCCGGTGAGAATAATGTCGGTTTTCAGGTTAAAGGAGAAAAAGCCCATCAGAAGGGAAACCAGAATCCCGATCAGCAGGGCCAGCAGCACGCCGATAAGCCAGCTTCCGCTCCAATAGGCGGTGAGAGAGCCGAAGAGGGCTGAAATCATCATGATGCCCTCCAGACCGATGTTGGAAATACCGGCCTTTTCTCCGATGACCGCGCCCAGCGTGGCGAAGAGGATGGGCGCGGTAATGCGCAGGACGGAGAAGAAGAAATCCATAGTAAAAATACGTTCCAGCAGCATATTACTTCACGCTCCCTTCCGTCGGAGAGGCCTTTGCGGCCAGCTCCGCCTGCGTGTTGCGGACCACCAGCTTCTGCCGGTAGCGGGAGAGGAACTGCTCTGCCGCGAAGAACAGGAAAATCAACGCCTGAATAATGTCAATTAACTGGGCGGGGACGCCGGAATAAGTGGACATCAGGTTGCAGCCCTTGTTGAGATATGCCATGAAGAAGGCAGCCAGAGGCACGAAGGCCGGGTTGTTTCCAGCCAGAATTGCCACGGTGATACCGGTCCAGCCATATCCCGGCAGAGCGCCCCAGGAGAAAGTGGTGTAGCGGCCCAGCATCTCAATGCTGCCGCCCATGCCCGCCAGAACGCCGCCCAGCACCTGCGAGAGAATCACAATGCCGCCCACCTTCATGCCGGAATACATGGCAAAGTCCTGATTAATGCCAATCATACGAATGGCATAGCCCCAACGGGTGCGGTACATGAACAGCGCGGTGATCACCACGAAGGCCAGCGCCACCACAAAGCCCCAGGACAGCTTGGAGCCGTTGTCCACGAGCTGAGGAATCGCGGCCCCCGCTTGGAAGGGATAGGACTGAATCTGCCCCTTGCTCTTGTCCGCCAGATAGGTATTCAGCAGATATTTGATGAGGTACATCACCACGTAGTTCAGCATCAGGGAGTTCACCATTTCACTGACGCCAAGCCGTGCCTTCAGCACGGCGGGAATCAGCATCATCACGCCAACGGAGGCCGCCGCAATCAGCACGCACACCACGGCCAGAAGCCCTGCGGGCAGATCCAGATAGATGGCGGCCAGCGCGCCTGTAAAGGCCCCCAGCATAACGCCGCCCTCCGCGCCAAGGTTAAACTGGTTGGCGGAGAACATGACACAGGTGGCAAGACCGGTGAAGATAATGGGAATCATAGACGCCAGAATGTCGGAGAGGTTCTTGACGCTGATGCTTCCGTTTGCCCGGAACGCGGGGCCAATTAAAAGCTGGCGCAGGGCGCCCCCCGTCAGCGAGAGCTTGGCGGAGACGGCCGCGCCAAAGGAGGCGCCGTCCGGCGCGTCGGCGGAAATGAAAATCAAAAACGTTGTCACCAGCAGGGCGATAAAAATGGCCGCGCCGCCCCGGATGAGACTGAAGAGCAGGCTTTGTCTCTTATTCATGGCAGACCCTCCCAACCTCTTCAGGGGCCTGCTGCTTCAGGCCCAGCATG
>JAEWML010000180.1 GCA_023393155.1 Bacillota bacterium | reverse complement strand
CCGGCAGAGTATGCCCGGGAAAACGGGGTGGACGGCATTGTGGTAAGTTACAGCGTTCAGAATTTTGTAACAGACAAAAATCTCGTGTTTTTGCGCCGCTGAAAAAGGGGAGGCACGGTTATGCCGTGTCCTCCCCTTGTTCATACCTTGCCAAAACCCGTCTTTACCGGTTTGGACAAAGGTCCGTCAGCAGCCGGAGAAAAAGAACGGACTTGAGAGAGATTCCTCAAGTCCGTTCCATTGTTCGGTTATTTTTCGCTTTTTTCATCTTGTCCGTCGGAGAGGAGCAGGTCCACAATCTGGCCGTACAGCCGCTCCGGGCTTTGGCGAAAGCGCTTTTCAACCGCCTTGGCCATGTCCTCCCGCACCATCATCAACTCCATATCCATCACGCTGCCCATATCGTCGGACAGGGACAGGGCCACCGTCCATGTCCCGTTGGGCCGCTGCACGGAGGAGGCCTGCACCTGACTTTTGCGCCGCAGACGGCGGTTGTAGTCCGCCAGATTTCTGTCGCACCGCAGGCGGACGGAATAGGGCAGGTTGGACTCGCAGATTTCGCTGTTCCGCTGTCCCTTGTCGGTGATGGCGTAAAGACCGTCGTCGGAAAGCGTCAAGTGTTCTGTCTTTACAAGATCTGCAAGACAATCGGAAAAGTCAAAATAGTCAATGGCGTCGTCGCACAGCGTCAACTCCAGCACCGCATCAAAGGGCACCGGCTCGATGACCCGGGCGGCAATGTACAAAATCAGAAATTTAATTTCCAGATGATCGTGAATAAAGCCGTGTCCGGCCATGGGGCCACCTCCCTGCGCCTCTGCGGCGCTGTTGCTTACGACCCATTATAGCCGTTTTTGACCGGTTTGTACAGAGTAAACCTGCAAAATGACTTGACGGAGAGGCTTTGGGGTGGGATGATAGGGGAAAAGCTGACGAAAGGCGGCACATTTTATTGAAACGATTTTTCTCGCTCCTGTGCGCGGCTTTGACCGTAATTAGCCTTTCCGCCTGCGGCGGAAAAGAACCTCCTGCTCCGGCGGAGTCGTCCGCAGCCGTCTCCGCCCAAGCGCCGGAGGTGATGGAAGAGCCGGAGCCCTACGTCCCCTCCGGCACGAACCCCCTGACGGGGCTTCCCATGGAGCCGGAGTATGAAACCCTGCGGCCTGTGGCGGTGATGCTGAACAATCTCAAGGAGGCCCACCCACAGTTAGGACCCTCGCTGGCGGATGTTATTTATGAGGTCACCGCCGAGGGCGGGATTACCCGGATGCTGGCACTTTACCAGACGCTGGAGGGGGCGCAGGTGGGGGAACTTGGCAGCGTCCGCTCCAGCCGCCCCTATTACATCGAACTGGCGCTGGGCCACGACGCGCTGTACGTCCACGCCGGGGGCAGCCCGGAGGCGTATTCGCTCCTGTCCGAATGGAAGGTGGACAGGATGGACGGAGTGAACGGCGGGTCCGACGCGGAGATTTTCTGGCGGGACAAGGAACGGAAAAAGACCATGGGCTATGAGCACAGCCTGATTACCTCCGGGGAGAACATTCTTGCGTATCTGGCACAGGGCCGCTTTTCCACGGAGCATAAATCCGGCTATACATACGGTCAGAAATTTGTGGACGACGCCACGCCCCTCAACGGCGAACCGGCGGAGCACGTCCGGGTAAAGTTCTCGGCCTATAAAACCGGGACCTTCGAGTATGACGCACAAAGCCGCAAATACCTTGCGGAACAGTATGGCGCGCCGTATGTGGACGGGGACACGGGGGCGCAGGTGGCGGTGACGAATCTGCTGGTGCTGGAGACGAGCATCTCCGTGATCTCCGGGGATTCCTACGGACGGATGAAGGTGAAAACCACCGGCGAGGGAGACGGCGCGTATTTCTGCGGAGGAAAGACCATTCCTATCCGCTGGAGCAGGGCCAACCGGAACAGTCCCTTTGTCTATACCACACAGGGCGGGACGCCGCTGAATCTGGAGCGGGGGAACAGCTATGTGTGCATCATCAGTCCGAAAACCGGGGCCGTGGAGGCTTCGTAGCCACAGAATCATCCGCATTGTGAGGTGAGGCCATGTATTTCAGGCGCATTCGGGAGCTGAGAGAGGACCGCGACCTTACCCAAGCCGCTGTCGCGGCGTATTTAAATATGCACCGCAGCGTTTACCGCCGTTATGAGAGCGGGGAGCGGGAGATTCCCGTCTGGGCGGTGCTTGCCCTGACGGAGCTGTACCGCGTCAGCACGGACTATCTGCTGGGCCGGACCGACCGGCCCTCGCCCCCCGGGAAAAAATGAGGAAGCTTGCGACGTGGGCGGCCTCCTTTGCCGCGGGGATATTTCTGGCGCAGGTTCTTCTGCCAAGCCGCTTACTGCTGCCCTTTTCGGCGGCGGCTTTAGGCCTTGGTATTTTGGCGCTTTTCCTTCGGGAACCGGCGCGGTATCGGGCGGTTTTGATCTGCACGGCCCTGTCCTTTGCGCTGGGGTACAATTGGGCGTTTGCCCTGCTGGTGCAGGCTCCGGCTGAGGCGCTGGCGGAGCGGGAGCTGGCAAATGTGACTATGGTTTTGACGGAGTATCCGAGTGCGACGGCTTACGGTGCGAAGGTCACGGTGCGCCCGTTCATTGCGGGCCTGCGGGGCGTGCGGGCGGTGTATTACGGGGACGCGTCGCTGCTGGAGCTGGTTCCGGGCCAAACCGTGACGGACGATCTGCGGCTGAAAAGCGCCGCGAAGATACAGGACGACGAGGTGACTGCCTTCACCTCCCGGGGCGTGTTTCTTCTTGCCTACGGCAGGGGGGAAGCGGCGTATGGGGACGGAAGCGCGTCTTCGCCCCGGTGGTGGCCCGCCCGGATGGGGCAGGCTATGCGGGAGAACATTGCGGAGCTGTATCCCGGTGAAGCGGCGGGCTTTATGACCGCCATTCTCACCGGAGACACCACGCTGCTGGGCGAAGCTGTTGGGACGGATTTGAGCGAGGCGGGCATCTACCACATCATGGCGGTGTCCGGTCTGCACTGTTCTTTTCTGGCGGCGATGACGCTGGCCCTGATTGGCAAGAAGCACCGCCGGACGGCGGCGTGCGTGGCCATTCCGGTTCTGATTTTCTACGCGCTGCTCACCGGGGCGCGGCCCTCGGTGGTACGGGCCTGCGTGATGCTGTCTCTGCTGCTGATTGCACCCGCCAGCGGGCGGGAGGGGGACCCACCCACGGCCCTGAGCTTTGCCCTGCTGCTGATTTTGCTGCAAAATCCCTTTGCCGCCGCATCCATCGGGCTTCAGCTCTCCTTTGGCGCGGTGGCGGGTATGCTGTGGCTGACGCCGAGGCTGAACCGTTTTTTGCTGGGCGACAGGGAACGGGGCCGGATGGTTCGGGCGATCTCCGCCAGCTTTTCCGCCACCTGCGGCTCTCTGGTGTTCACCCTACCCCTGTCGGCGTATTACTTTAACTTTCTGGTGCTGGTTTCGCCCCTTTCAAACCTCCTGTGCCTGTGGGCCGTGAGCCTGATCTTCGGGGCGGGGCTGATTTCCGTCCTGCTGTCGTTTGTGTGGATGGCGCCCGCCGCGCTTTTGGCGCTGGTTCCAAGGGCGCTGATCGCCTATGTGCTGGCGGTGGTGGAGATTCTGGCGAAAATCCCGTATCACGCGCTGTATTACACGAACCCGTTTTTGAAATACTGGCTGGTATACTTCTACCTCCTGTTTGGCGCGGCGTACCTGGGGAAGCCCAAGGCCCGCCGCAAATATGCTGTGGCGGCGGTGCTGGCGGCACTGGCCCTGACGGTGACGGTGAAATTCGGCAGACTTTTTTATACCTGGGGCACGCTGGACATTGTGGCGGTGGATGTGGGGCAGGGAAGCTGCACCGCCATGGCCTCCGGCGGGCAGTTCGCCCTGATGGACTGCGGCTCCATGGGAAGCTGGAAGGGCGCGGGCGGGGACGCTGCCGACCAACTTCTCAGCATGGGCTGCCAAAGGCTTGACTATCTGGTGCTGAGCCATTACGATTATGACCACGTTTCCGGCGTGGCGGACCTGATGAACCGCCTTCGGGTGGGGACGATTTTGCTTCCGGACAAATGGGACGACGCGGGATTGCGGGAATGGGTGACGGAGACGGCGGAAAGCCACGGCGCGGCGGTGGAGCTGGTGACGGAGGAGCGGACGCTGTCCATTGGAAACAGCGTTTTAACGGTTTATCCGCCCGTGGGCACTGGCGGCGACAACGACAGCGGCCTTGCCCTGCTGTGCACCGCCGGAGACTTTGATTTGCTCATCACCGGCGACATGGACGCCCGGACGGAGGAAAAGCTTCTTGCCGCCTACCCTCTGCCGGACATTGAGGCCCTGATTGTGGGCCACCACGGCTCCAAATACTCCACGGGAGAAGAGCTGCTGGCGGCGCTTAGTCCGGAAATCGGCGTGGTCAGCTCTGGGCGGAACAGCTACGGACACCCGTCGGACGAGGCGCTGCGCCGTCTGGCAAAGGCGGGCGCGGCGGTCTATCGGACGGATCGGCAGGGAAACATCCATATTTCTGTAAAGTGAGAGAGATGAACATGGCTTATCAAACCACAAAGCCGAGGGAGAACAAGGCGTTTCAAAAGCTGAAGGAGGATTTGTCCGCCGGAACGGCGGGCAGTGTTTACATCTTCTACGGAGAGGAGGCGTACCTTCGGGAATACTATCTGGGGGAGCTACGCAAAAAGCTGATTCCCCAAGGCTTTGAGGAATTCAACTACCACCGGCTGGAGGGAAAGGAGCTGACGGTGCAGGCCCTTTCCGAAATGTCGGAGGCCATGCCCATGCTGACGGAGCGAACGATGCTTCAGGTAAGCGATTTCGATATTTTCAAGCTGGGAGAGGACCAGCGGGAACGGCTGATTTCGTTTTTGGAGGATGTTCCGACGTATTGCTGTGTCGTGTTTTCCTACGATACTTTGGAGTACAAGCCCAATAAGACCATGAAAAAGCTGTGCGCCGCTCTTGCGGAACACGCCCGGGCGGTGGAATTTCGTCAGGCGGAGAGCAGCGATTTAACGGCATGGATTGCCCGGCGGTTCCGGGCGCTGGGCAAGGAAATCGACCGACAGACGGCGGAATATCTTATTTTCCTCTGCGGCCCGCTGATGACCGGCCTTGTCCCGGAGATTGCCAAAATCGGCGCTTATGCCAAGGGGAAGACCGTCACGGAGAAGGACATCGACGCGGTGGCGGACCCGGTGCTGTCGGCGGAGGTATTTAAGCTGTCCGACGCGGTGCTGGCGGGAAATTACGACGAGGCGGCGCGGATTCTGGGGGACCTTTTGAAAATGCAGACGGAGCCGATTTTGATTCTGGGGATGCTGGGCGCACAGCTCCGGCGGATATACACCGCCAGACTGTCGCTGGACAGCGGGAAGGACAAATACTGGCTTATGAGCCTGTGGGGCTATAAGTCGGACTATCCCGTGCGGCTGCTGCTGTCCGCCGCGAAAAAGACCACGGCGGCCTGGTGCGCCCGGGCGGTAAAGGAGTGTCAGGTGCTGGACAGGCGGATGAAAAGCGAGAAGGGCGTGGACAGCGCGGGAGAGCTGAAGCTGCTGCTGGTGCGTCTGGGGGCGCAGAAGCGATGAGAAAGGTGCGGGAAGTGATTGTGGTGGAAGGCCGCTACGACAAAAACACCCTTCG
>JAEWML010000148.1 GCA_023393155.1 Bacillota bacterium | reverse complement strand
GTCCTGTGCGGACCAACTGGAGGAGGATTACCGCACGCTGGGCCTTCTCTGGGACGAAGGAGGCAGCGCGGGCGGGCCGGACGCACCCTATTACCAGAGCGGGCGGGGAGAGCGCTATGCCGCCGCGCTGGAGACGCTGCGGGAAAAGGGACTGGTGTATCCCTGCTTTTGCACCCGCGCCCAGCTCCGCGCCGCCTCCGCCCCCCACCGGGAGGACGGGCAGATGGTTTATCCCGGCACCTGCCGGGACTTGACGCCCGATCAGGCAGCGGAACGCGCCAAAATTCGTCCTTCCGCTGATCGCCTGCGGGTTCCCGACCGGGAAATCGCGTTTGAGGACGGGCATCTTGGCCCATACGCCGAACATCTGGCCCGGGACTGCGGAGACTTTCTCCTCCGCCGGTCCGACGGATTGTGGGCCTATCAGCTTGCGGTGGTGGTGGACGACGCGTCCATGCGGGTTACGCAGGTGGTGAGGGGAAGCGATTTGCTGTCCTCCACGCCCCGGCAGTTGTATCTTTACGAGCTGCTGGGGCTGACGCCGCCGAAATTTTATCATGTGCCATTGCTGCTGTCGCCCGACGGGCGGCGGCTGAGCAAGCGGGACGGAGATTTGAGCCTGGACGCGCTGCTCTCTCACAGCACGCCGGGGGAGCTGATCGGAAAGCTCGCGTATCTCGCGGGGCTGAATCCCTCCGCCAAGCCCCAGACCCCCGAAAGCCTGCTGGCGGAATTTGACTGGGAGCGGGTTCCCTGTGAGGATATCTTCGTACCGACCGGTCTGTTTTTCTGAAATCCGCATAAAACCGCCCTCTTTGCGCAAGCTGGCACAAAGGGGGCGGCCTATTTTATGGATTTGAAAAACAGCGAAACAAAAATCAGCCTGATGCGGGCCTTCGCGGGAGAAAGTCAGGCCCGCAACCGCTATACGTTTGCGGCGTCTCAGGCGAAGAAGCAGGGTCTGCACGTCATCGAGGCGGCGTTTCTGTTCACCGCGAATCAAGAAAAAGAGCACGCGGAGGTGTTCTACAAGCATCTGGGAGAGCTTTCCGGCGAGACGGTGCAAATTGACGGCGGCTATCCCGTGGACGCGGCGCAGGACATGGCGGCGCTTTTGCGGATGGCGCGGCACAACGAGCTGGAGGAATTTGGCGACGCCTATCCCGCCTTTGCGGAAATTGCGAAGAAAGAGGGTTTTTCTCGCATTGCCGACTCCTTCTCCCGCATTGCGGCCATTGAGAAAACCCACGCCGACCGGTTCGAGCTGCTGGCGGACCTGCTGGAGCGGGAGCGCTTATTTGTGGCCGACGCGGAATGCGGCTGGATGTGCCTGAACTGCGGCTATGTCTTCACCGGGAAGGCCGCCCCGGAAAAATGCCCCGCCTGCGACCATGACCGGGGCTATTTTATCCGCTTGACCATGGCTCCGTACACGGAGCTGTAACCGCAGAAGACGTCCGTATAAAAATCCCGGAGACACAAACGAACGGCCCAGACGTTATAACGCGTCCGGGCCGTTTTATATTCGCTTACAAAACAATTTCCTTGGGAAACGCCTCCCTGCGGAGGATTCCCCACATTTTATCGATGTACGCCAGCGTGTAGTAATTCTCGTAATAGTGATAGTAAAACGCGCCCTTAAGCGTCATGCGAAAAATTCCGTGTTCCTCCGTGGCAAAGCCCAGCTTTTTGGCAAGCCAGAACTCAAGGCCGTATACCTTTTTCAGCGGTACGCCGAAAAATTCTTCAAATCCCTTCGGATTCACCTCCGTGCCGTAAGCCGTCCAAAACAGGTAGTAGAGCATCCGCTGGCGGGTTGTAAAGCGCAGGGTCAGCGAGGTGGGCAGCGTGCCGCCTTGGATTCGCCTGCGGTATTCCTGCACGGAAAAGGTGTTGACCTTGAACTGGTCTTTTAGCAGCGTGGTGGCGGAGCAGCCAAAGCCCAGGAAATTTTCCCGGGTCATGGAGGAGTAGCTTGCCCCCGGCGTGCCGGAAAAAGTCCAGATGGACTCCCGGCGGTACCCCATGGTTTCGCAATACCGGGTGATGTCGTCCAGCAGTTTCCGTTTTTCTTGTTTACCCATGGGCTTGACGGTGGAGCCGGTGAAGGCAAAGTCAATAAAGGGATAGATGGCCACATGGTTTGCCCCGATGGAAAAAGCGGTGGAAATATCCGCCTTCAGGTCCTCCGCCGTCTGCCCCGGCAGAGCGAAGATAAAATCCATGGACACAGTCTCAAAGGGAACGGCCCGCAGCGCGGCGGCAAGACGTTCCGGGTCAAAGCCCTTGCGTCCCAGAATCCCCAGAAACTTATCACCAAAGGACTGAATCCCGATGCTGATTTTCGTAACGCCAGCCGCCCGCAGGGCCGAAAGCGTCTCCACGTTCACATTATCGGGGTGAAGCTCCAGGCCGATGCCCTCGGTAATAATAAAGTGCTCTTGCAGCGCCGATACGATCTCCCCGATTCGCCGGACGGCAAGAGCGGGCGTTCCGCCGCCGAAATACAGGCTGGTGGCCCGCTTTTTCTCCTGCGTTTGTCCGCCCACCAAATGGATTTCCCGAAGCAAGCAGTCGATATATTCATCGCACAGCGCCTCGTTGTACAGCTCCTTGCAATAGGGGCAGAAGGAGCAAAGCTGCCTGCAAAAGGGAATATGGATATACAGGCCCAGCCGTTCGCAGTCGGCAAAGGGCAACGTTTTGTCATATTCGTTTTTAAACTGAAAGGGCCGGAAAGACCGCGTTAGAAAGGCCCGGGTCAGCGTCGTCAAACAGCTCATGATTCACCTATATGTTCTTAAAATGGCTTTCAGTATCAAAAGAATCATTTGGCAAGCCACGCCGCGCTTATTTCCCCTGCTTCGGCAAGGGCAGCTTATGCATCATCACGCGGCCAAAGGACACCAGAGTCTGCCCGCTGTCGGCGGTGAGCACCACGTCCGCATCGGAGCGCGCCCGGTTCAGGGAGAACAGGTACACGGTTCCCATGGGGTCCCGGTAATACTGCTTGCACACCATTTCCCCGTCCACGCAGAAAATGCCGATGTCCCCCGCTTGCAGCGGGTCCCGATTCACATAGACCACCGCGTCGTCGGCAATCCAGGGGGCCATGGAGTCGCCCCGGATGTGCACGGCAAACTCCGCCGCGGGCGGTACGTCCCCGCCCACGGAAACATAGTCGAAATCCTCGCCAAACACCGGCGCGGCAAAGCCCGCCGCTGCCGGACTGCAATACAGGGGGATACGCCGCTCCGCAAGCTGGGGCCGGGCAAGCTCCAGTTCGTCCTGATACTGGCACAGCGCCCCCAGCACGGAGCGCACCGTGTCCCGTCCCACGGCGGAAAGACTTCGGTACTGGTCTAAAACCTCCCGCTCGTCGTGGCTTAAAACGTTCTTTCCGCCCCGGAAGTGGTCCCGGTACAGCGTGTTGGGGTCCACCCGCAGGCTGTCAAACAGGCGCAGGAGCACCTCTTCCTTGGGAAAGCTGATCCCCGTTTCATAATTGCCAATGGCGGAAACCGTCACGCCCAGCGCCTCTGCCAGCTCCCGGCGGGACATATTCAACTGCTCTCTCCGCTCCCGCAGCCGTTCTCCAAACCCCATATGCCGCGCCTCCCCGCAGTTTTTTCGACAAAATTCGACTTTTCTTTATCCTATCTTTTTTCTTTGGCTTTGTCAATTATAAAAAACAGGAAACTTGTAAAATATACCTTGACAAAACACAATACTTGTGATATTTTGAAATTGTTTACAGGGTTCTTGTGAATTAAGGGGAATGATGAACGAGGAAAAGCTGTGGGACAAGCTCTGGAAGCAGGCGGCCCGCCGGGGTGTGGAAACCGGCGCAAGGGACTTCTTGAAAGCAAGGCGCCTGTTTGATGCTGGGCTTTCCCCGGATACGGGAGGGTTTTTCCAAAATAAAAACGCTCACATGTTCCGAAAAACATGTGAGCGCAATGGTGGGGGAAGATGGATTCGAACCATCGAAGTCGTAGACAACAGATTTACAGTCTGCCCCATTTGACCGCTCTGGAATTCCCCCATATTCACTTGGAGCTGGTGGACGGATTCGAACCCCCGACCTGCTGATTACAAATCAGCTGCTCTACCAGCTGAGCTACACCAGCGCATCCAACAGCAAAAGTTATTCTAGCAGACGGTGAGAGGTTTGTCAACCTTGTTTTTGATGGGAGCGTGATTTTTTATGAGAAAAATATCGTACAGGGGGCAGGAAGGCCCCCGCTGCGGGCCGTGCGGCGGAGAGCTATGCCGGGGAGAGTCCTATTGGCAGATCAATGGAGAGCTGATTTGTGCCGCCTGTCTTCCGGAGTATGCCCGAGGAGAGCTGGAGCCCTTTCGCCGGGTGCTGGGAGAAGAGGTGAAAGCCTGATGACCATGCTTGAGATGTCCATTACATATCGGGCCGGGGCCGAGGTCCTGCGCCTGCGGATTCGGGAGCTTCGGCAGGCGCGGCAGAGACAATCCGACCCGGAGGAAATTTTTCGCCTGACCCGGCGCATTGCGGAGCTGGAGCCGCTGCTGCGGGAAAACGGCGGGGACAACGGAGATCGTCTGGCCCGTCTTCGCCGCCAGCTCCATTTGGCCCGCCAGCGGGAGCTGACGCCCCGTCAGCGCCAGTTTTTGGAAGGGTACTTTGACGACGGACTGACCATGCGGGAAATTGCGGAGGAGGCAGGCGTGGACCCCTCCACCGTGTCCCGGACGCTGCACCGGGCAAAGGAGCGCCTGCGCCGCGCCCTGCAATACGCGCTGTAAGAAATTTCACGGCTTTGCCTCTTGTGCTTTTGGCTGGGCTAACTGCCGGATGCCCTGCCAAGCGGGGATTGCAGGGAAGCCACCAAAGCCTTTAAGAAAAATTTCATGAAGCGTGAAACAAATAATCCCCCCAGAACTCGCTATTCCTGCGGGTTTTGGAGGGATTATTATTTTTTGAGTACGGCTATGGGCAAAAAATTAATCTCTTAAGCCGGTTTGACAAAGGTTGCGATAAACCAAATGGTTATCGGCTGGTAAATAATATCCACCAGAAATGCGCCCACAATCGGCACAATCATCATAGCCTTGCGGGAAAGACCATACCGCTCGTTGACGGCGGTCATATTGACAATTGCCGAGGGGGTTGCGCCCAGACCGTGTCCCATCAGTCCGGCGCACATGACCGCCGCATCATAGTTCTTTCCCAAAATGCGAAACACCACAAAATAGGCAAACAGCGCCAGAGCGACCACCTGGCAGAGAAGAACAATCAGCATGGGGCCGGCCAATCCGGCCAGTTCCCACATTTTAAGTGTCATCAATGCCATAGACAGATACAAGGCCAGCATGACATCGCCGATTTTTTCTACCATAGGATAGTCAAATTCATAGAGCTTAATCTTCTCATTTAAATTTCGCACAATGATGGCCGTAAACATTGCCCCAACATAGTCCGGAAGGCTCAGGGGATTGGGAGAGGCCAAATTGATTAAAATGCTGATCCATTTGGCAACCATTGTGCCAAACGCCATGCAAAACAAAATTGCCGTAACATTTTTTATAATATCCAACCCACTAAGCGTTTTTCCTGTGGAGACATTGATTTCAGCAACGCTGGTATCAAAATTCTCGG
>JAEWML010000130.1 GCA_023393155.1 Bacillota bacterium | reverse complement strand
CTCTCCCCGCCGGACCGGACCTCTCCGGTCTTTCCGTCAGCTTCAGGGACGGCAGCGGCGAGCTGCTCCTTAACGAGAGCAGCCGCACCGTAAGCGTGGACGTCTTCGGCGCGCCGACGGGCGCGGCCCTGACCTATGAATATGCATGGACCAGCGGCGACACCGCCGTGGCCTCGGTCAGCGGCGTGGGGGAGACGGTTTCCATCCTCCGGGGTGAACGGCCCGGACGGACCGACGTTTCCGTCACCGTCACCGCCGCGTGGGAGACAGACCCCACCGTCACAAATTCCGCCACTGTCAGCCGGAGCGTCCTTCTTCCTGGCATCGTCCTCAGCAACTCCTCTCTTTCTATGAAAACACAGGAAAGCCACCAGCTTACCTCCTCGCTGTTTCTCCCCATCGGCCTTGACGAAACGGTGGTATGGAGCAGCAGCAACGAACTGGTTGCCCGGGTTTCTTCCAGCGGGCTTGTGACCGCCGGAAGCTCCGGAACCGCCGTCATTACTGCCACGGCGGGGGCCTATTCTGCCACATGCCGGGTCACGGCGGAGGAAGCTTTGGCAAACGTCATCACAGACTCCGCCCGGAACGACAATCCCCTGTCCTTTTCCTATGTCGCCGGAAGAATCAACACCGAGTGCAGCCGGGTTCTGCAATCGTCCCTGTCCTATGTCACGGGGCTGTACGTCCCGGCCTCCGCCGGAACCCTGTATTACGGCTATGTCTCCGAGGGCGTTCCCGGCGCGGGCGTGGGGGCCAACGAGGATTATTCCTACTCCGGCGACCGGGGAACCCGGTGGCTCTCCGACGTGACCTTTGTTCCCAAGGCCGATTTCTCCGGCACCGCCGTCATCCGCTACACCGGCTACGATTCCTCCTCCACCCCCCGGTCCTTTCAGGGAAGCATTGAGGTAAACGTGGCCGCCGTCTCGGGCATCAGCTATTCCACCACAGGCCGGAACCGGGTGGATTTCAACGATGATGATTTCAGCGCGGTCTGCCGGGCCGCCACCGGCCATGAGCTGCAATACGTGACCTTTTCGCTGCCCTCGACCTCCAAGGGGACGCTGTTCTACAAATACAACGGCAGCGACCTTGACAACAAGGTCACCTCCGGCGCAGCCTATTACCGCAGCAAATCGCCCCTGCTCTCCGACGTGACCTTCGTGCCCGCCGATGGGTATTCCGGCACCCTTTCCATCTCCTATACCGGCCGGGACACCAACGGAAACTCCTTTGGCGGATCTGTTTCCATCACCGTTTCCACCAGCGCGGGCAGCCGGGGAAACATCCAATATTCCACCACAAAAAACCGCTCCGCACGGTTTGACACAGACGATTTTGACGATCTCTGTCAGGACGTACTGGGCGTTCGCCTGAAATATGTTCGCTTTACCCTGCCCGCCTCCTCCGTGGGGACGCTGCGGTACAATTACAGCTCTTCCAGCAGCTCCGGAAGCGCGGTTTCCTCTTCCACCAGCTATTACCGCTCCTCCTCACCGTATCTTGACAACGTGTATTTCGTTCCCGCCTCCGGCTGGACGGGGACGGCGGACATCTCCTTCACCGGATACGGAAGCAACAGCCAGAGCTTCACCGGCGTTGTCACCGTGGACGTGGATTCCACTTCCTCCTCCGGCACGCTGTCCTATTCCACCCGGCGGGACACCGCCGTGCGGTTTGACGTGGACGACTTCAACACCCGCTGCGACGACGAAACGGGCCAGTGGCTGAACTATGTCACCTTCACCCTTCCCTCGTCTTCCTACGGGACGCTGCGGTATAATTACTATTCCTCCTCCAGCACCGGCAGCACGGTTTCCTCCTCCACCAACTATTACCGCTCCTCCTCGCCGTATCTGGACAACGTGTATTTCGTTCCCGCCGACCGATGGAGCGGCACGGTGGATATCAGCTTTACCGGATACAGCACCGGCGGGCAGCGCTTTACCGGCACGGTGCGGGTCACCGTCCGTGACTCCGCCGCAGGCGGCGTGTCCTATTCCACAAAGCAGGACACGCCCGTGAATTTCTCAGCCAACGATTTTGACACGGTGTGCCGGGAGGAGACGGACCGGAACCTGAATTACGTCCGTTTTACCCTGCCCTCCTCCTCCGTGGGGACGCTGCGCTATAATTATAGCTCCTCCTCCAGCACCGGCAGCACCGTCTCCGCTTCCACCGGCTATTACCGCTCCTCCCCGCCCTACCTCAGCAACGTCACCTTCGTCCCCGCCTCTGGCTGGAGCGGCACGGCGACGATTTCCTACACCGGCTATGACACCGGCGGGCAGCGCTATACCGGCTCCGTGAGCGTGGAGGTAAAGCAGGCGGCGTCCGCGGGCGTAATTTACTACACCGTTTCGGCAGGAAAGGCAGCGGCCTTTGATGTCTCCGCATTCCAGCTTGCATGCAGCGCCCGGGGCGCGGGCTCTTTTGTCAGCGCGGCCTTTTCCCAGCCCTCCTCCGGCGTGGGGCAGTTGCGGTATCAGTACGCTTCCTCCTCCGCGCCCGGCACGGCCGTGTCCTCCGGGTCGGCCTATTCTGCCTCCGGCTCGCCGCTGATTTCCAACCTGTCCTTTGTCCCCGCCGCGGGCTATACCGGCACGGCCACCATTCCCTACACCGGGAAAGACAGCCAAGGCAATTCCTATTCCGGCTCCGTTGTCATCACCGTCACCTCCGACGCCAAGGCAAGCTCCTTTACCGACATGGGGAATTACGCCTGGGCCTCCTCCTCCGTGGAATATCTGTATTCCGCCGGTGTGGTAAACGGCACGGGCGGCGGCGCCTTTTCTCCCGGCGCGGCCATCACCCGCGGCAGCTTTATGCTGATGCTCAACCGCGCGTTTCAATTCACAGCCTCCGGCGGCCCGGGCTTTGCCGATGTGCCGGCGGGCAGCGTCTATGCCGAAGCCGTGAAGATTGCGCAGGCGCTGGGCATCGCCCAAGGCAGCGGCTCCTCTTTTTACCCAACCCGGCCCCTTTCCCGCCAGCAGGCCGCCGTGTTCCTTGCCCGGGCCATGCGGGCCTCCGGCTGGAGCTTTACGGCCGGAAGCAGGTCTGATCTCTCCGGCTTTTCCGACAGCGCCGCCGTCTCCGACTATGCGGCGGCCGATATGGCCGCCATGGTGCGCCTCGGCGTTTTTCAGGGCGGCAGCGACGGGAAGCTGAACCCCCAGTCCTCTCTCACCCGCGCACAAATGGCCGTGATTCTCTGCCGCGCCATTACGCTTTGAATTCAGTTCTAGAAGGAGTTGCTGTCTATGGCATACAAAACAACCGTCCCGAAAGAGGACGAGGGGCCCTGCGCGGCCACTCCGGCGGACCTTCGTGAAGCGGTGGGCAACCTGTGCGAGGTCCGAAAGCCCAATGACAACAAGCTAATTTTCATAGGACGCGTGCAGGGCACGGACAACGGCTTTCTGGCGATTTTTCCCGCCGGAGGGCGGGAGGCCCCGCCCGTTATCTACAATGATGAATTCAAGCTTATTCTGCACATTCCCCGGAAATCGACGCAGGTGTGGTTGGGAAAGATCCACGGCAGCTCCCGCTCCTTCTGGAGGCTGGGAAGCCTGTCCAAATGCCATCAAAAGGAGCAGCGGGTGAACTTTCGCCAGCCGGTTTCCCTGCGGGCCAACGCGCTGTGCATCAACGCCTTGTATCCCGAAAGCTTTCGGAGAGAAGTCCAGTATTACGCCCGCCTGTGCAAGGTGGTGGACGTAAGCCTTGGAGGCATCCAGCTGCGCAGCCAGGACCGCTATCGCCCCGGCGACCACCTTCTGCTGACCAATCTTTGGCTGGACAAGTCTCAGCCTCAGCCCTTTGTGTTCACTGTGCAGATTTGCTGGGCCCAGCCGATCAACACCGTGGAAACCCGGTTTGGCTGCTTTTTCGAGCCTATGAGCATCCGGGATGAGGACCGGCTGTGCGCCGCCATTTTAGAGCTTCAGCGGCTTGATCTGGCCAGCCGCAACGGATAACCTTCGGTTGATATAAAGATGGAAAACACGCTCTTTTTTCGGATATATTTTACAAAAAGGTCCGTTGCCTGGAGGCAACGGACCTTTTTATTCAGGCTTTCTGACCCTCCGGCTGCTCGGCGGTTTTCAGCGACTGAAAATATGCCCGGTTGTGCAGCACTGAGGGGTCCTCAGGCTTCAGTCTGCCGGCCATCTCGTTGTACTGCTCGGCGATCTGTGTCTGCCCCAGCTTGTCGAGGCACACGGCAAGCTCGATACAGGGGATGAACCCCCAGCAGTCCTCCCGGGTGAAGCCCAAGCTGTTTTCCGGCCGCTCCAGCATGCTGGCCAGACGGAACCAGAAGACAGCCCTTTTAAAATCTCCCTTTTCTTTCCATGCGTATCCCAGCGCACAGCAAGTCTCCGCCCGGGGCGTGTCATAGCTAAAGGCGCGGGTAAGAGCCGTCAACTGCTCCTGCCGCCGGTTTTCCCGGCGATAGCATTCCCCAAGTTCGTTGCAGGCAGCAATGTTGTCCTCCACCCAGCCCTTGCCGCCGTCAAGAAACATGCTGAAATATTGAATAGCCTCGGCGTATTGGGCATGGTCTTTCAGCTCCCGGGCGTAATAATACAGGCCCCGGGGCGTCAGCTCTCCTCCGCCGTCCAGAATCCGCCGGTAAATGGTGAGATTGCGGTCCGACGAGGATGCTTTTTGCTTTCGGTGCGTCACCGCGATATCCGTATGAATGATTTTTCCGCCGGTGGCAAGATATTCGTGCACCGGCTCTCTCCACAAAAACTGCCGTTCACGCCGTGAAAGCCGCTCTCGGTAATAGCTGAAAGTGACGGCTCCGCTTTTGTCAAAGGCGATGTTGTATTTCATCATCACCGCATCCACAGCGAGGTCCAACTCCTCTTTGAGCTTTTTTAGCTTTTCCCGGTCCTCGGGCAGCAGCACGTCGTCGGCGTCCAGCCAGAGGATATAGTCCATTGTTGCCTTGGAAAAAGAAAAATTGCGTGCCGCGGAAAAGTCGTCTACCCATGAAAAATCAAAAATTTTGTCTGTAAATTTACCTGCAATTTCCTTTGTGGAATCTGTAGACCCGGTGTCCGCAATAATAATTTCGTCCGCAATGCCCTCCACGGAGGAAAGGCAGTCTGCAAGCTGCGCCTCCTCGTTTTTGACAATCATGCACAAGCTGATGGTATTCATCCGCATTTCACCTCTCGGAAAAAATTAAGTACCGGCCCGCCCGCATGTGGGCGGGCGAGCCGGCTGACGGACGTTCCGTCCGAAAGAGCTTTAAAAATCAAGCAATGTTCACGCCGCCGCTGGCATAGCCTGTAACCGTGGTGTCAATCGCAATCCCGGTAGTGGTGACGGAGAACACCAGCAGCAGCCGGGTTTCCGCTGTCACAGGAATGTTCAGACCGGTGAGCGACCCAAAGGCAATGTCTCCAATCGCCACCAGACCGCTGAACGCAGGGGCCAGCGTCACTGCCGTCCCGGCAACAGGCGAGAAGGTGTTATCGGGCGTGGCGGAGGCATAGAGCTGGGCAGTGACGGTCGCCGTTCCGCCAACCAAAGTCAGAGCAAGCACGGTGCTGAAATACGCGGTGATATCCGTAATAACCCCATCTCTTGGCATGGAGAAGGACATGTTGGCCATCAGTCCCACCGCGCCGGTGAGGTCGATGGTTGCGCCCAAAACATCAGGCAGAACCGTGCTATTGCCAAAGCTCACCACCGCAGGCAGGCCCACAAGACCTGTCAGCAGAGCCGTCGGAGCAACGGGTAGTCCGGATGCAAAGGGGATAATCGCACCGGCACCGGTTGCTCCGGTGGGGCCTGTGGGGCCGGTGGCTCCGTCGGCTCCGGTAGCGCCCGTCGCGCCGGTGGGGCCGGTGGCGCCGTCCGCTCCGGTAGCGCCCGTCGCGCCGGTGGGGCCGGTGGCTCCGTCGGCTCCGGTAGCGCCCGTCGCGCCGGTGGGGCCGGTGGCTCCGTCGGCTCCGGTGGGACCGGTGGGACCGATGGGACCGATGGGGCCGTCCGCTCCGGTGGGGCCTGTGGGGCCGGTTGCGCCTACACCAGTCGCTCCGGTAGGACCGGTGGGGCCAGTGGCTCCGGTTGCGCCGGTTGCGCCGGTTGCTCCCGTGGGGCCGGTGGGGCCGGTGGGACCGGTGGGACCGGTGGGACCGGCAGGGGTAGTATCTTCAATTGTTACAATTGCAGAACCCTGCGTTACAGTGATATCCAGCGTAGAGGATTGGAAAATCAGGTTTTCTCCAACTCCCACGGTAGCAGACCCCACGGGGCCCAGGACGTTGAAGAGCGTCTCTTCGGGTTCAAAAGTTCCGGTGGGGCCAGTCGGACCAGTCGGGCCGGTTGCACCGGTGGGACCGGTAGGACCGATGGGACCGTCCGCTCCGGTGGGACCGGTAGGACCGATGGGACCGTCCGCTCCGGTAGGACCGGTGGGTCCAGTGGCCCCGGTTGGGCCGGTTGCGCCCACACCAGTCGCTCCGGTAGGACCGGTGGGTCCAGTGGCTCCGGTCGGGCCGGTGGCCCCGGTTGGGCCGGTTGCGCCTACACCAGTCGCTCCGGTAGGACCGGTGGGTCCAGTGGCGCCGGTCGGGCCGGTTGCGCCCGTGGGACCGGTTGCGCCTACACCAGTCGCTCCAGTGGCACCGGTAGGACCAGTGGGGCCAGTTGCGCCGGTGGCGCCGGTTGGGCCGGTTGCGCCTACGCCGGTCGCACCGGTAGGACCGGTGGGGCCGGTGGCTCCGTTCGCACCGTTAGCGCCGGTAGGACCAGTGGGCCCGATGGGGCCTTGCGGGCCGAAGGGGCCCTGCGGGCCTTGGGGTCCCTGGGGGCCCTGCGGGCCGGCAGGGCCGGTGGCGCCATTAGCTCCGGCAGGTCCCTGAGGACCTTGGGGCCCCTGGGGGCCCTGTGGACCGGCGATGCCCTGTGGACCGGCGGGACCGGCGGGACCGGTGGCTCCATTAGCCCCGGCGGGGCCTTGCGGGCCTTGGGGACCCTGCGGACCGGTTGGGCCGGTTGGGCCGGTGGCGCCGGGACGTCCGGGACATCCGGGACAGCCGGGAGGGCCCGGAGGGCCGGGAACACAACTGCAGCAATAGGAATTGCATGAGGAGCCGGAATGAATGTTCATTCTGCAATCCTCAGAATTTGTGGAGGAATTATCGCATCCCGAATTGGAAGGCGAACAGTTTCTGAAAGCCATATACGAAGTTCCTTTCATGATATTAGGCTGGCGAAACCCAATACAGTCTATGCTTTCTTTTCTCTCTTTGCCATCCTGCCCACGGCTGCGGGCGAATTTTTCGCGGCATACTTTTCAGCATATTGAAGAAAGCCGCCTGAAGAATGATCTTCAGGCGGCTTTTGTGCCGATTTTGCACTTCGGGCTACTCCGCCCGAAAAATATGAATATGAAACCCAATGCAGACCGCAAGGCGCTCCACGGCTGCCAGCCGCTTTGCCCCCTCCTTCGGCGTTTTCCAGTAATAGGGCGTCATCTGAAACAGCGCTTGAATCTCCTCCTGAGAATTCAGCTCTATTCGCCCCTCCACAGGGACGACAGCTTCATAGGAAAAGCCCTCGTAGGGCGTGCGCTTCTCCTCGTTGGGATAGGGCGCGTCATAGAGAATTTCCTTCAGCTCCCACAGGTGCATGGCCGACGGCACCACATACAAAAAGCTCGCGCCAGATTGCAGCACCCGCCGAAATTCCGGAACGCACAGGGGGGAAAAGCAATTCAGCAGCAGCTCCACAGACCCGTCCGCCAGCGGCAGCCGGTAGGAGGATGCCACCGCGAACTCCACAGCCTTTTCCCGTTTCGCCGCCAGACGCGCAGCAGCCTTGGATATGTCCGTCCCCGCCATGCGGGGACGCTTTCCCGCCTCGCGCAGCGCCTGATAAATTCCGGCGGTGTAATACCCTTCTCCGCAGCCCGCGTCCAAAACCGCAGGCTCCGGCCCCGTGTGGGAGACAGCCAGGGCGCACAGCGCGTCCAGCAGAGGACGGTAGTAGCCCCGGGAGAGAAAGTCCCGCCGGGCGGCGGCCATGCCGGGGTCGTCCCCCGGGGCGGCGGAGTTCTTTTGATTTGCCGGGAGCAAATGGGTGTGGCCCTCTTTGGCGATGTCAAAACTGTGACCCCCGGGGCAGGCATAGGTCCGTTCCGTCCGCTCCAGCCCCGCGCCGCACAGGGGACAGCGAAACAGGCTGCTCATGCCTCCCCCTCGCGGATGGTCACGTCGTTAATCCACTTCCGGCTTTTAAACCGGAAAAAACCGGCGGGCATTTTGCAGATGTTTTCCGAGTAAATGGAAAGGCACACCAGCCAAATAGGCGCGTGCAGCACCAGCCCCGTCAGCGCCGTCAGCGGCACCGCCACCAGCCACAGCGGAATCAGGTCCAGAATCGCCGCCGCCCGTGCGTCTCCGCCGGCGCGGAGCACGCCGGTGATGTTGGACACGTCAAAGGATTTCATGGGCATCATAATGATGTAAACCACGCACATGGTCGCCGCCACCTCCACGGCGGTTTCCGTCAGGCTGAACAGCGGATAGAGCAGGGGGATGAACACCGTGGGCAGCAGCACCGCCAGCACCACGGCAACCGCCGCTCCCAGCAAAAAGGACACCAACAGCAGGCAGCAGCTCAGGTTGTAAACCTCCTCCTCCGAGGCCCGCTCGCCAATGCGCTTCCCCACGATGACGGCGGTGGAGCCGGCCAAGCCGAAGCAGGCCACCGTGGCAAACTTGTCAATGTTGCCCATGATGGCATAGGCCGCCAGCATATCCGCGCTGATCACCATGTGCCCCATGATGGCGGTCATCACGGCGGTCCCAAGCCCCCACAGCGTCTCATTTACAATGACCGGCCCGGCATAGACCACCGCGCTTTTTGCCATGGCTTTGCCGGGGCACAACAGCGCCCGGGGCGCCAGTGGAATGCGCCGGTTGGTGGCGGCGTAAACAAACACAATGGAAAATTCCACCACCCGGGCGGTCAGAGTGGCCAGCGCCGCTCCCGCAATCTCCAGCCGGGGCGCGCCAAACTTACCGAAAATCAGGCAGTAGTTTAAAAATGTATTCAGCAGCATGGAAATGGCAAACACCACCATACCGAAACCGGGATTTTCCGTGCTTCGCTGCATCCCCACATACACGGAGCTGACGGCGTTGAACACATAGGACACGCCCACAATCCGCACATACGGCGCGCCCAGCACAATCAGCCCCGCGTTGTTGGTGACAAGGCCCATCACCCACTCCGGAAACAAAAACAGCACCAGCGCCGCAAGCCCGGAGACGGCAAGCCCCGCATACGCCGCCACGCCCATCACCCGGTTGATGGATACGGTGTCCCCCTTGCCCCAATACTGGCACACCAGCACGGTCAGCCCGCTCATCACCCCGAAAATGACCACCTGCACCAGAAAAATGGGCGTGTTGGCGGCGGTGACCGCGGAGAGCTGGTCGTTGCCCAGCAGGCCCACCATGAAGGTGTCCACAAAGCCAAGGGACGTTGTAATGAGATTTTGCAAAATCATGGGAAGCGACAGCTTCCACAGCCGGCCGTAAAAGCCGGGCTTTTGGCGAAGCACGGAAAACATAATTACCTCAATCGTTCTCAGAATATTTCATACAGAATATGCACCGGACAGTCTCCGGGCTTTTCATCAGACGCGCCCCGGCCCGTTTTGCGCAGGACAAACCCTTTGGGGCGCGTCACAGCATGGGAAAACGTGCGTCGTGATGCCGCCGCAGGGCGTCCGCCGCCGCGTCAATTTCCTCTTTCGTGGTTTCCGGGCCAAAGCTCAGCCGCACCACTCCAGCGGCCACGCGCTTTTCAAGACCCAGCGCCGCCGTTACCTGACTGGGCTTTCCCTGATGGCAGGCGGACCCGGCGGAAATGCAAATGCCCGCCTCAGACAGCTCGTTCACCACGTTCTGGCTGGGATACCCCGGCATGGAGACGGACAGCACGTGGGGCGCGGTCCCCTTTGCGATAAACCTCAAATCGGGGATTTCCCCCAGCCGCTCCACGGCGTAGGATTTCATCTCTGCCATGTGCCGCAGTTTATCCTCAAAATTCTCCAGCCTTAACTCCGCCGCCTTGGCAAAGCCCGCAATCTGGGCGGTGGCCTCTGTCCCGGCGCGAAAGCCGGACTCCTGCCCGCCGCCGGGCAGCAAGGCCCGGGGCCCGCGGACCCGCCCGCCGATATACAGCGCGCCAATGCCCTTGGGTCCCCCGATTTTGTGGGCGGAGAGGGCGATGAAGTCCGCGCCCAGGGTTTTGGCGGAGAAGGGAATTTTCAAAAAGCCCTGCACCGCGTCGGTATGCAGCAGGGCTTTTTCGCTTTTTATCCGCAGTCCGGCGGCAATCTCCGAAATGGGGTAAACGTTCCCCGTCTCGTTGTTCACCAGCATCACGCTTACCAGCGCCGTGTCCGCTCGGACGGCTTCCAGCACCTTTTCCGCCGGAATATTCCCGTCCCTGTCCGGGAGAATGCGGGTAATCTCGTACCCGTCCTGTTCCAGCCAGCGGCACCGCTCCAGCACGGCGCTGTGTTCCACGGCGGTGGTGACGATATGCCGCCCCACCCGCCGGTTCTGCCACAGGGCGGCGGTGAAGGCCCAGTTGTCCGACTCGGTTCCGCAGGAGGTAAAAAACAGCCGCGCCGCCTCGCAGCCAAGGGCCTGCGCCACGGTTCCACGGCAGTCCTCCACCAGACTTTTGGCCCGGCGGCCATAGGCGTACTGGGAGCTGGGATTGCCGTATTCCTCCGTCAGCACGCGGACCATCTCCTCCGCCACCGCCTTCGGCACCGGCGTGGTGGCGGCGTGGTCGAGATAAATCATGAAAACACTCCTTTGATTGGGGCTTGCCCCAGAGATAAAATGCACGTATAATAGAGCTGTGCCGCCAATTGCGGCTCAATCGTATTATTATAAAGAAAATCGTCTGAAATAGCAAGGAGAATCCATGAAAATCGCTATTTACACCCTGGGCTGCAAGGTGAATCAATATGAGACGCAGGCCATGGAGCAGGAGCTTTCCCGCCGGGGACACGAAATCGTGTCTTTCTCCGACGGGGCGGATGCCTATGTGGTGAACACCTGCTCCGTCACCGCCGTCAGCGACCAAAAGTCCCGCCAGATGCTCTCCCGCGCCCGACGGGAGCACTCGGAGGCGGTGGTGGCTGTGTGCGGCTGCTATCCACAGACCCGGCCCGAGGACGTGCGGAAACTGGACGTGGACCTGATTGCCGGGACAGGGGACCGGATGGGCTTTCTGGACCTTTTGGAGCAGGAGCTGGAGGATCGCAGGCCCATGGAGGCCGTGGACCGGGTTTTTGACCGCCGCGCTTTTGAAATTCTCCCCGCCGGAGGGCTGGAGGGCCGCACACGGGCCATGCTGAAGGTCGAGGACGGCTGCGTCAACTTCTGTTCTTACTGCATTATTCCTTACGCCCGTGGCCCCGTCCGCTCCCTGCCGCCGGAAGAGGCGGCGGCACGGGCAAAGGAGCTTGCGGCTGCGGGCTATCGGGAGATGGTGCTCACCGGCATTGAGATTTCCTCCTGGGGCGCGGATTTGAAAACCGGACAAAGCCTGATTGATTTGATGGAGCTTCTCAGCGCCGCCGCGCCGGGTCTTCGGCTGCGTCTGGGCAGTCTGGAGCCGCGCACCATCGATGAGGACTTTTGCCGCAGGGCCGCGAAGCTGCCCAATCTCTGCCCTCAGTTCCACCTGTCCATGCAGTCCGGCTGCGACGCAACCCTGAAGCGCATGAACCGGAAGTACGATACCGCCCGGTATTTCCGCTCCGTGGCGCTGCTGAAGGAATATTTCGACCGCCCCGCCGTCACTACCGACATGATCGTGGGCTTTCCCGGCGAGACGGAAGAGGAATTCGCCCAATCACTGGACTTTATCCGCCGGTGCGGCTTTGCCCGGATGCACATTTTTCCCTATTCCATCCGCCCCGGCACCCCGGCGGCGGAGCTTGCACAAATCCCCGCAGCCGTGAAGGAAAAACGGGCTGCCCGGGCCGCCGCAGTTGCAGACGAAATGCGCAAAGAATATCTTGAGGGCTGTGTGGGACAGGTGTACCCTGTGCTGTTCGAGCAGGCCAAGGGAACTCGCTTTTCCGGTCACGCGCCCAATTATACGGAGGTTTTGGTTCCGCGCGGCGAGGGCCTTCACAACCGGGTGCTTCGCACCCGCATCACAGGCACGGAGGGCTTCTCTTTGCTGGGAGAATTGGAGGAAACGCCATGAAAAGCCATTTTTTTGCGTATATATCCCGGCTGCGGTTCATCTCCCGCTGGGCGCTGATGCGCAATACCGCCCCGGAAAACGTGCAAGAGCACAGCCACCAGACGGCCGTGCTGGCCCATGCGCTGGCGCTCATCCGCAATAAACACTTCGGCGGCCATGTGGACCCCGGCGTGGCGGCGGCGGCGGCGCTGTTTCACGACGCGTCGGAAATTCTCACCGGCGACATGCCCACCCCCATTAAGTATTACAGCCCTTCCATCCGCTCCGCCTACCGCGAGGTGGAGGAGGAGGCCACCCGGAAGCTGCTGGAGATGCTGCCCCCGGACCTGCGGGAGTGCTATGCGCCGGTGCTGGAAATCCCCGACCCGGAGCTGAGGGCGCTGGTAAAGGCGGCGGACAAGCTCTCCGCCTATATCAAGTGCGTGGAAGAGGTCAAGGCGGGAAACGGCGAGTTTTGCGACGCAGCAAGGCAGACCCGCGCCGCGCTGGAGGCCTTCGGCCTGCCGTAGGTGGACTATTTTCTTGAAACCTTTATGGACAGCTTCTCCCTGACGCTGGACCAGCTAAAATAGGGCGGGCGTTTAAAACGGCCCCGGTGCAGGTTTGATAAGGGCCTCTCCGCCCCGGCAAAGCTTTTCCCGAATATAAAACCAGCGGGCTTCGGAGAATTCCGAAGCCCGCGCCTTTATTCTTAAATCTTAATCAGCTCGTATTCCCGGGTTCCAAGGCCCAGCTTCTCCCCGTGCTCCAGACACACCCGCCAGTCGGTGTCGGGGTGGAGGGCGACGAAGTGGTCCCCGCAATTGCAGTCCCACGCCCCGTCAGACAGGGCGGAGCCCGCCATCACCGGCTGTGCGTTCACCGCGTCGGCGCAGGCTTGATCCAGCGCCACCGGGTCAAAGGAGGCAAACATGCCCACGTCCGGGGCGATGGGCGCGTCGTTTTCTCCATGGCAGTCGCAGTTGGGCGAGATGTCCAGCACCAACGACACATGGAAGCAGGGCCGCCCGTCCACCACCGCCTTGGTATACTCCGCGATTTTTCTGTTCAGGATGGCCGGGGCCTCGTCGTTGGCGGCAACAATCGCGTCCTTGGGGCAGACCCCCAAACACCGGCCGCAGCCAACGCATTTGTCCGGGTCGATGGACGCCTTGCCGTCGGTGATAGAGGGCGCGTCGTGGGCGCAGATTTTCACGCAGGCGCCGCAGCCGATGCACCGCTTCTGCTTGACATAGGGCGTTCCGGAGCTGTGCATCTCCATTTTTCCCGCCCGGGAGCCACAGCCCATGCCGATGTTCTTCAGCGTGCCGCCCATGCCGGTCTGTTCGTGGCCCTTGAAGTGGGTCAAGGAGATGAACACGTCCGCGTCCATCACCGCCCGTCCGATTTTGGCCTCCTTCACGTATTCGCCGCCCACCACCGGCACCAGCACCTCGTCGGTGCCCTTCAGCCCGTCTCCAATCAGGATGTGGCAGCCGGTGGAAAACGGGGAAAAGCCGTTTACATAGGCCGACTCAATGTGGTCCAGCGCGTTTTTCCGCCCGCCGACATACAGTGTGTTGCAATCCGTCAGATAGGGTCTTCCGCCCTGGGACTTCACAAGGTCCGCCACGACCTTGGCCCAGTTTGGCCGGAGATACGCCAAATTCCCCGGCTCGCCGAAGTGCATTTTGATCGCCGCGTATTTCCCCTCCATGTTGATGTCGCCGAAGCCGGCGGTCATCATCAGCCGCGCCAGCTTCTGTGGCAGGTTCTCCCGCCAGCTTGGGGCCCGGAAATCCGCAAAATAGACCTTTGCCTTTCCTGTCATTTTAAGTTTTCCTCCCTGTTTTCTCTTCCTGCTCTTTCTTCGTTCTATTCCTGAATGTGCATCTGCTTACTCGTCCAGCTCCACGTTCACGTGGTCCGTCCCGTGCTCTTCAAACTCGTCCATATAGGTATCGATGCGCTCCATCAGCTCGTTGTAATTCTCCCTGGTCATAGGCTCTCCGTCCATGTCCCGCAGGGCCAGCTCCTCCGCCAGAATCTCATAGAATACCACGTCCTCGTAATCTGCGATGGCCTCGTGGATTCCACCGTCGGCAAACGCGCGGGAGGGGATAATCTCCCCGTCCAGATGCTCCACCAGCTTATGCATTCCGTGGGCGGGGCAGTGGGAGAAAATCAGACTCTCCACCTTGTCGTATTCCGCAATGCGGTCGTCCTCACGGGCGGAGTTCATCACCCAATTTCCCATGTACACCAGATCCAGCAGATAGCGGTACTGCTGCTCCGTCAGCTCGATCTTCACGGCAAACACCTCCCTCATCCGGTTTTTTCGGCCCTAAGGCCAATGCTTTCAGCATTATACCAAATTCCATTTGGAAATTCCACATCAAAAACCGGGAAAAAAGCCTAAAATCTGTCTTGCCCGGGGTTCATATACATAGTATAATGGTCAAGTTGGGGCTATATGATAGGAATATGGCCCTTTCAGCCACAGATATGGAGGCACTTTGCATGGATAAGCGACCCATCGGCGTGTTCGACTCCGGCCTTGGCGGGCTGACCGCCATCCGCTCCCTGCGGGAGATTTTGCCCGAGGAGGACCTGATTTACTTTGGAGACACCTCCCGCGTCCCTTACGGGGGCCGGTCCCGGGAGACGATTTTGAAATACGCGCGGCAGGACGTGCGGTTCCTGCGCTCCTTTGACCTCAAGGCGATTTTGATTGCCTGCGGCACCGTGTCCACCACCTCCCTGCCCGCGCTGCGGGCGGAAAACGATTTGCCCATGGTGGGCGTGGTGGAGCCCACCTGCCGACGGGCCGCAGCGGTGACAAAAAACAAGCGGGTTGGCATGATTGCCACGCAGGCCAGCGTCCGGGCGGGGGCGTACACAAAGACCCTTGCGGAGCTGGACGGAGAGATTCAGGTGTTTTCCAAAGCCTGTCCCCTGTTTGTCCCGCTGGTTGAAAACGGACGCTTCCACAAGGGAGACGCGGTGATTGAAACCGTGGCCCGGGAGTATCTTGCGCCCATGCGCGAGACGGGCGTGGACACCTTGATCCTGGGCTGCACCCACTATCCCCTGCTGGAGGAGATCATCGGCGGAGTGATGGGGCCGGAGGTGGAGCTGGTGTCCGCCGGGGAGGAGTCGGCCTTTGAGCTCAAGCGCTTGCTGAAGGCGGAAGAGCTGCTGAACAGCGAGAAACGTCACGGCGACGCCACATATTATGTCAGCGACCGGGTGGAGAGCTTCGAGGAAACCGCCTCCTGGTTCCTGCGGGAGGATTTGCGCCATGGAGCCAATCAAATTGATATCGACCGATACTGAAAGCCCGCCCCTTCCCGTGATTATCTCCGTGCGGGGTGAGCAGTATTTTGACGGCTGCGACCCCGACGGCACGGAGCTGACCACCGAGGGGACGCTGCGCCCGCTCCCGGACGGGCTGCTGCTGCGTTATGAGGAAAGCGCCCTCACCGGGATGGAGGGCACCGTCACCACCTTTGAGCTGCGGGGGGAAAAAGTTTTGCTGACCCGGGCGGGCAAGGTGAACTCCCAGATGATCTTCGAGGAGGGGCGGCAGCACACGTCGCTGTATGAAACGCCCATGGGGGAGCTGAGCGTGGACATTTTAACCAGCTTCCTGCGCCACAGCCTGACGGAGCGGGGCGGCCTTCTTGAAATCCGATATTCCATCGCGGTGGACCACACCGCCACGGGAAAAAACGCGTTTAAAATCCGCGTGCGGCCCAAAAGCTGACGGGGGAACGCCCCTGCCGTCACCACACCAATGAAAACGAGGGATATACCATGCTGCATATGATTCAAAAAGCAAAGGACCAGGCGGCGGAGCTGACCAGAAGCGCCTATCGCGCCGCCGTTTCCGACGGGACCCTTCCCGAGGCGGAGATTGCCTCCGTCCCTGTGGAAATTCCCAAGGACACAAAAAACGGCGACTTTACCACCACCTTCGCGCTGGCCGCGTCCAAGGCCCTGCGCCAGCCGCCCCGTGCCATTGCGCAGGCGCTGCTGGAGCGCCTGGCGCTGGAGGGCAGCTATTTTGACTCCGCCGAAATTGCCGGCCCCGGCTTTTTGAACTTTCATCTGGGGCAGGCGTGGTTTGGCGACGTGCTTCGTGCCGTGGAGAGCGGGGGGGAGCGGTACGGCCAGAACGACGATCTGGCAGGCCGGAAAATCATGGTGGAATTCGTCTCCGCCAACCCCACCGGCCCCATGCACATGGGCAACGCCCGGGGCGGCGTGCTGGGAGATACACTGGCCTCCGTCCTCTCCTTCTGCGGGGCGGAGGTGTCCCGGGAGTTCTACGTCAACGACGCGGGGCACCAGATTGAAAAATTTGCCCAGTCCATTGAGGCCCGCTACCTCCAGCTCATCCGGGGCGAGGACGCGGTCCCTTTCCCGGAGGACGGGTATCAGGGCGAGGACATTCGGGATTTGGCGGAAGCCTACCGCGGGTCCCATGGAGACGCGCTGGCGGACGCGGACGCGGAAGAACGGCGGAACGCGCTGGCAGAGTTTGGGCTGAGCGTAAACCTGCCCAAGATGAAGTCCGATCTGGCCCGGTATAAGATTCAGTACGACACCTGGTTTTACGAGTCCGCCCTCCACGAGTCCGGGTATGTTGCCGAGACGGTGGACAAGCTGCGCGAGGCGGGCTTCACCTATGAAAAAGACGGGGCCCTGTGGCTGAAAACCGCCGAAATTATGGCCGAAAACCTCCGCCGGGAGGGAAAAAAGGACGCGGACATTGAAAAGCTGGAGCTGAAGGACGACGTGCTGCGCCGGGCCAACGGGTTTTACACCTATTTTGCGGCCGACATCGCCTATCACCGCAACAAGCTGGCCGTCCGCGGCTTTGACAAGGTCATCAACATCTGGGGCGCGGACCACCACGGCCACGTGGCCCGTCTCAAGGGCGCGCTGGACGCGCTGGATCTGGACGGCGCGAACCGGCTGGACATTGTGCTGATGCAGCTTGTGAAGCTCCTGCGGGACGGTGAAGCCGTGCGCATGAGCAAGCGCACGGGCAAGGCTATCTCCCTGTGCGATCTGCTGGACGAGGTGCCCGTGGACGCGGCAAGATGGTTTTTCAACGCCAAGCCGGATACCCAGATGGAATTTGATCTGGGGCTTGCCGTGCGGGAGGACAGCGAAAACCCCCTGTACTACGTGGAATACGCCCATGCCCGCATCTGCTCGCTGCTGCGGGCCATGGAGGATGAGGGGCTGCGCGTCCCCGCCGCTGCGGACGTGGACATGGCGCAGGTGAGCGGAGAAGCGGAGCAGGCCCTGATCAAGCAGTTGGCCCAGTTCTGTGAAATCGTCCGTCTTTCCGCCAGAGACTATGACCCCTCCTTCATTAACCGGTATTTGCAAGAGCTGGCGGCCTGCTTCCACAGGTTCTACACCGCCTGCCGCATCAAGGGCGAGGCCCCGGAGCTGGCGCAGGCGCGGCTGAAGCTGGCGGACTGCGCCCGCGCGGTCCTGCGAAGCGGGCTGAAGCTTCTCGGTGTGGACGCGCCGGAGAAAATGTAAAACGGCGGCAAAGTCCCGCCCACGCCCATCGGACGCGGACTTTATTTCAAGAAAAAGAGGGAAGCTTTCATGAGTATTTTTGAAGCGCTGATGCTGGTTTGCTTTGGCCTGTCGTGGCCGGTAAACATCCGCAAATCCTGGGTGACCCGCTCCGCCGTGGGCAAGAGCCTGTTTTTCCTCATCATTGTCGAGATCGGCTATGTCTGCGGAATGATGAATAAGGTCCTGGTGCGGTTTGACTGGGTGTTTTACCTGTATGTTCTGAATTTCCTGATGGTGGGAACCGACGTTCTCCTTTACTTCCGCAACAAAAAGCTGGATCGGCTGCGGGCGGAACAGGAACAGGAACAGGGGACTTAAATTCATGAACGTGTCCCAGAACAACACGGAGCGCCGCCTCGGCCCCGCCCTGCGCGCCGCCTTTCCCCACACCATCCCGGTTCTGACCGGCTTTCTCTTCCTTGGCATTGCCTACGGCGTTTTGATGAACGCCAAGGGCTACGGCCCCCTCTGGTCCACCCTCATGAGCGCCGTGGCCTTTTGCGGAAGCATGCAGTTTGTGGCAATTTCCCTGCTGGCCACGGTGTTCGACCCCCTTCAGGCGCTGCTGTTGTCCTTCATGGTGAACGCCCGCCACCTGTTTTACGGCATTGTCATGCTGGAAAAATACCGGGGGCTTGGCAAGGTCCGCATTCCGCTTATCTACGTTTTGTGCGACGAAACGTTTTCCCTTGTCTCCACGGTGGAGCCGCCGGAGGGCGTGGACAAAAAGTACTTTTACCTCTCCATTTCCCTGCTGGACTATTTATACTGGGTGGGAGGCACGGCTCTGGGCGGCCTGTTGGGGGATTTCATTCCCTTTGACACCGCCGGGCTGGACTTTGCCCTGACCGCGCTGTTTGTGGTTCTGTTTATGGAACAGTGGAAAAAGAGGGAAAACCGGGCCGCGGGACTCATCGGCATAGTTGCCACGGCGGCGTGCCTGCTGGCATTCGGGCCGGACAACCTGGTGATTCCCGCCATGCTTGCAATCGTTGCAATACTTCTGACAGGGAGGAAAAAGCTGTGCACCTGAGCGCGCCGCAAACACTGATTCTCATTCTGGCCGTGGCCGTGGGGGCGCAGCTTACCCGGTGGCTTCCCTTTTTTCTGCTGCCGGAGGGGAAAGAAATTCCCAAAACGGTGGAGTATCTCGGAAAGCTTCTCCCCGCCGCCGCCATGGGCCTGCTGGTGGTATACTGCCTGCGAAACGTCTCCCTCTTTGCCCCGTCCCACGGGATTCCGGAGGCGGCGGCAATTCTTGCCGTGGGCCTGCTCCATTGGCGCAAGGGAAACGTACTGCTGTCCATTGCCGGAGGAACCGCCCTTTACATGGTGCTGATTCAAACGGTGTTCGCCTGAGCGGGAGCGGCGGCCCGAGCTTGCGGGACTGTTCCGCCGCTTTTCCGGCTGCGCGTCTCACCATCAGCCCATATGTTGTCTGCCCATGTGTTTAACGGACAATAGAAACAAGTCCGCCGCGCGGTCCCAAGGGACCGCCCGGCGGACGTTTCTATTTGAAATTGGAATGCGGCGCGTTAACCGCTGCTGCGGGCATTGGCCTGATAGGTAAGATACCGCTCCAGCATGGCCGAGGCAGCGGCGCGGGTCACGGAGGCGCCCGGCGCCAGCGTCCCGTCGGACCGGCCGGAGAGAACGTTGTTTGTGACGCACCATGCAACGCCCTCATAGGCATACTCCGAAACGCTGTCCCGGTCCGGGTAATCCAGCAGGAACATCCACGCGCCCTGGAAGCCGCCGCCCCGGTGCTGCTCCCAGCGGTAGAGAAACACCGCGAGCTGCTGGCGGGACA
>JAEWML010000105.1 GCA_023393155.1 Bacillota bacterium | reverse complement strand
TTTCCGAGGGGAGGACGTATTTAAGTCCGTCTCGGTTCTTTCCGGCGGGGAAAAGAGCCGTCTGCGGCTGTGCATGCTGATGGACGGGGAGATCAACTTTCTGATTCTGGACGAACCCACCAACCATCTGGATATCGACTCCCGGGAGTGGATTGAGGATGCGGTGGAGAGCTTTGACGGAACGCTGCTGTTTGTCTCCCACGACCGGTATTTCATCAACCGCTTTGCCACCCGCATCTGGGAGGTGGCCGACGGAACCATTACGGACTGGCCCATGGGCTTTGCTCGATACCGGGAGGAAAAGGAGCGGGAAACACAGAAAAAGCATGAAGCTACAAAAGCTGTAAAGGATAAGGCCGTTACGCAAAAGCCACCCCGGACGGGACGGGAACAGACCGCCGCACGCAAGCAGCTTGTCATCTGCGAGCGCCACATCGCCGAGACGGAGGCCCTGCTTGAAAAGCTGGACGCCGACATGATGGCCGCGGCCTGCGACTATGAAAAGCTGAGCGCCCTGCTTGCGGAAAAGGACGCGGTGCAGGCGGCGCTGGACGAGCTGTATGAAAAGTGGGAGGCACTTTCGGAGGCGGCGGAATGAAAAAATCCATTCGGATTTCTCTGGCGGCGGCAGGTTTGGCGCTGCTGGCGGGAATGGGAATCTGGTTTGTGCCCGGCATGAAGTTTTCCGCATGGCTGTGCGGAGGAATTGCCGCAGCTCTGCTCCTGTGGGCCGGACTGATTCGATGGAGCGAAAAAAGCAGGGGCGGAAAGGTCTGTAAAGTGCTTTTTCTTGCCTGCGTTATAATGGGGATTCTATCCTTTGCAGTCGTAGAGACATTTTTGGTGAAGGTGGGGCGGATTCCGCCCTATGGGGACCCACCCGCGGCGGTGGTTGTGCTGGGCGCGGGGGTCAACGGAACAACGCCCTCTGTGGTGCTGGCCTCTCGATTGAACACTGCCCGCGCCTATCTTGGCGGGATGCCGCCGGACACCCCCGTGATTCTCTCCGGCGGACAGGGACCTGGGGAGGACATTACCGAGGCGCAGGCCATGTACAACTACCTGACGGCGGTTGGAATGAACGGTGATCGGCTATATCTGGAGGAGAGCTCCACCACCACGGCGGAAAATCTGGCGTATTCCAGCGCGGTTCTTGATAAACTGGGAATTGACACCTACAATCACAGCGTGGCAGTGGTAACCAACGACTTCCATATGGCACGGGTCCGCTATCTGGCGGATTTTGAAACGCCTATGTCCGTGACCGGCGTACCCGCGCGGCTGCCCTACTGGTGGCTGACGGCAAACTATTATACCCGGGAGTATTTCGCACTGGCAAAGGCTCTGTGGAACAGGCTGAACGGGGCGGGCTGAGGAATTGACCGCTGAGGCTGGGCGGGAACGCGCCCGCGAGATGATCAGGGAGGTCTTATGAGCGATATTTTATGTATGTATTATTCCCGCACGGGGAACACCAAGACGGCGATGCAGGAGCTGGCCGCCGCGTTGGACGCGGAGCTGGTGGAGTTGAAGGACGGGGTGAACCGGTCCGGCTTGACGGGCTTTTTGCGCAGCGGAATGGACGCCATGCGCCGCACGGTGGAGACGCTCCAGCCCTTTGAGACGGAAAAGCCGCTGGCAAATTATAAGCTGGTGATTCTGGGCACGCCGGTTTGGGCCGGGCGGTGCAGCAGCGCGGTGCGCAGCTTTTTGCAGGAGCAGGGGCATCTCCTGACCGACGTGTCCTATGTGCTGCTTCGGGGCGGCAATTCCAAATACGAGGAGATTTACGGCCAGATGGACAAGTATCTCTCCCAGCCCCACCAGACTGCCGTGTCCCTGCGGGCCGGGTCCGTGGGTTATCATTTCTGGCAGGAGGAGTTTCTTCGCCGGACCCGGGCGTTTCTGGAGGGACGGGAGTGTCAGAGTTAGCGGTCTTCCCGGCATAAAAGAGGGGAGGCAAACTGCTTGTTTGAAAAACTGAAAGAGATTGCGGTCCGGTACGATGCGCTGCAAACCCAGCTTGGCGACCCGTCGGTTTACGGCGACGCGGACCGGCTGCGGGTGGTGAATCAGGAGCTGAAGGAGCTTTCTCCGGTGGCGGAGGCGTTCTCTGCCTGGGAGCAGGCGGACCGCCGCCTGCGGGAGACGGAGGCGCTTTTGAGCGACCCGGAGCTGCGGGCCATGGCGCAGGAGGAGCTGCCGGAGGCGCGGGCGGAGGCGGAGCGGCTGGAGGCGGCGCTGAAGCCCCTGCTGCTGCCCCGGGACCCGGACGACGGGCGCAACGTGGTGGTGGAAATTCGGGGCGGCGTCGGCGGGGAGGAAAGTGCGCTGTTTGCGGCGTCCCTTTTCCGCATGTATCTCATGTACGCCGAAAAACGGGGATTTTCCGTGGATGTTGTCAACGAAAACAGAACGGAACTTGGCGGTGTAAAGGAAATTAGCTTTCTGGTGGAGGGCGACGGCGCCTGGTCCCGGTTCAAGTTTGAAAGCGGGGTCCACCGGGTGCAGCGGGTGCCGGAGACAGAATCCGCCGGGCGCATCCACACCAGCGCGGCCACCGTTGCCGTGCTGCCGGAGGCGCAGGAGGTGGAATTCGCCATCGACCCCGGCGATTTGCAGATAGACACCTTCCGCGCCTCCGGCGCGGGAGGGCAGCACATCAACAAAACGGAGTCTGCCATCCGCATCACCCACCTGCCCACCGGGACGGTGGTGGAATGTCAGGACGAGCGGAGCCAGTACAAGAACCGGGAAAAGGCCATGAAGGTGCTGCGTTCCCGTCTGTACGAGGCGGAGCTTGCCCGGCGGGACGCGGATCAGGCCGCCCGCCGCCGCAGTCAGGTGGGCAGCGGAGACCGGAGCGAACGCATCCGCACCTATAACTTCCCCCAGAGCCGGGTGACGGACCACCGGATCGGCCTGACTCTGTACAAGCTGGACAGTGTGATGAACGGCGACTTAGACGAGCTGATAGACGCGCTGATCGCCGCCGACACGGCGGAAAAGCTGCGAAAGCAGGAAAAATAAAAACGGGCGAAGCCCGCGTGAAACAGAAGGTATAACCGCATGGAGACAAAATTTATTGATTTAACAGACATCAAGGGCCAGCAGCGGATTGTGGAGGAAAAAATTCAGACAGCCGCCGACATCATTCGCTCCGGAGGGCTGCTGGCCGTGCCAACGGAGACGGTATACGGCCTGGGGGCCAATGCGTTGGACGAGGCGGCGGTGCGCAGGATTTTTGAGGCGAAGGGGCGGCCCCAGGACAATCCCCTGATCATTCACGTGCCGTCCGCCCAGTGGCTGCCCCGGTTCTGCATAGACGTGCCGCCTCTTGCATATACGCTGGCGCGGAATTTTTGGCCCGGTCCTCTCACCATGATTTTAAAGCGAAGCCCCGCCGTCCCCGCGGCGGTGACGGCGGGACTGGATACGGTGGGCGTCCGCTGCCCGGCCCACACGGTGACGCAGGCCATCATCCGCTATGCGGGAGTGCCTATCGCCGCCCCCTCCGCCAATCTCTCCGGCCGCCCAAGCTGTACCTCGGCAGCAGACGTGGCGGCGGATATGGACGGCAGAATCGAGGGGATTGTGGACGGCGGCCCCTGCACTGTGGGAGTGGAGTCCACCATCGTGGATTTGACAGTCTCGCCGCCCCGGCTGCTGCGCCCCGGCGGACTTCCGCTGGAGGACCTTCAGCGGGTGCTGGGTGAGATTGAGGTGGACAAAGCCGTCTCCGCGCCGCTGGGGGAGGGGGAAACGCCCAAAGCACCCGGCATGA
>JAEWML010000098.1 GCA_023393155.1 Bacillota bacterium | reverse complement strand
GCGCTGGGACGGGCCTTTTCCGTGAATACGCAGGACCGGATGATGTCCGCCATTTCCTACCGGGACTACGGACTGACCGTAAGCCTTTGGCGGGACATGTGTTTGCTTGCGGGACGGGAACCGGAGGGCTATGGACCGGAGTACATGCAGCAAGTGGTGGAGCGGCTGGACGAGCTTTTGGGAGCTTCCGGAACTGCCGAACCCGCCGGGGAGCAGCCCAACGTGATATTTATTCTCTCCGAGTCATTTTACGACATGACCCGTCTGCCGGGGCTGACCCTCTCCGGCGACCCTGCGGAAAACTTTCGCCGGCTGAGCGGGGAGGGAATTTCCGGGCGGTTTTATTCCAGCTATCTGGGCTACGGCACCGGCTACATCGAGCAGTCCATTTTTACCGGCTTGACGGGAAAGGATTTGAAACCCGGCACCAACATCTCCTTCCGGGACGACGGGGATTACAGCCTGCTAGACTCCGTGGCAACGTCCTTTCAGGCGGCGGGCTATGAAGCAGAGATGCTTCACGCATACAACAACAGTCTTTATAACCGCACGGTGACTTACCCCAAGATAGGGTTTAACCGCCTGCTGTTTTCCCGTGAGATACAGGAACTGGACCTGAACATTCAGGGAAGTCCCTATGCCGGGGGCTATTACCTCAGCGACCATGTGTTTACACAGGCTCTGCTGAACCGGCTGGACGCAGCCAACGAAGAAGGAAAAAGGGCGTTTCTCTTTGGCATTTCCATGGAGAATCACCAGCCCTTTGACCCGGAAAAATTCGGCTACGTATGTCAGTTGGAGGTTTCCAGCGACCAATTAAGCAAGGAAAATCTGGCCATCACGCGGGTGATGCTGGAGGGGCTGACCCGGGCGGATCAGGCGCTGGGCGAGCTGACCGACGCTTTGCGCGAATGGGAGGAGCCTACGGTGGTGGTCTTTTTTGGCGACCACCGGCCCAATCTGTTTATGACCGACGGGGGCACGGTTTACAGCCATCTGGGCCTTTGCGAGAGCAACGACTGCTCCCGCTGGAGCATCGAGCAGGTGGCGGACCTGTACTCCACCGACTATCTCATCTGGGCCAACGACGCGGCGCTTTTGAAGCAGCCCGCAGGGACAAAGCAGGATACGGGGCTTACGGCCCTTGGTCCGGCGGTGCTGGACGCGGCCAATATGCCCCAGACCCGGTATTGGGCCATGCAGGAGCATTTGTCGAAGGCTTTGCTGGTGAATACGGATTTGTACTGCGTCACGGCGCAGGGCGTTCCCTATTGGAACGAGTCCGACGCGGCGTTGAGCGACGAGGACAGGGAGCTGATAAATCTGCGCAGCGCCATTGTCTACGACACCTATTACGGACAGCGCTATGCTACCATCGCCATGAACCGGCCTGTTGGAAGTTGAAGCGTTGAAAAAGAACCGTCACGCGTCATAGGCGCGTGACGGTCCTTTTTCGAGGAAGAGCGAAAATAGCAGGCACAGCGGCTTGCCTGATTTCTTGGCAGTTTAAAACGCTGTAAGTCAGGAAATCGGTTTTTTTGGCAGTCCCAAAACCGCGCTGGGGAAAACTTTCTGCGTCAGAAAGCGCCTATAGAATGCCTCAATTTCGGCTTGGGTGGCCTGAACGGAGCCTTGGGCAAACCCGTTTCGCCCGCCGCCCCGCCCGTGGAGGGCGGCGTTTAACGCCTTTACCAACGGGGCGATGTCCCCGCCGTCGGCTTGGAGCAGGGCGTATTGATATTGCCCGTCCTCTCCCGCAAACACGGCGGCAAGCCCGCCGCAGGTGCGGCTTACCGCGTCCGCCAGCTTCCGCGCTCCGTCCGGGCGCAGAGGGGGCTGGAAAAGAAGCGTATTGCCTCGACCCGCCTCTTGTGCGGCAATGCGCTCGAAAAGTGCGTCCTCCAGCCGGGTAAGCCCTGCCTTGGCGGTATTCAGCTCCGTCTCCAGCCGCTCCACCGCGGCGGCGGCGTCCTGCGGCTTCACGCTGAGGCGGCGGCCCACGGCCCGGCTTTGCTCCCATGTGGCGGAAAGCAGCGCGAACGCCCTGCCCCCGCACAGGATTTCCAAACGGACCCCCTCCCGGAATTTCTGGCAGGAGAGAATTTTTACAAGCCCCACTTGCCCGGACCGGGGCACATGGGTTCCACAGCAGGCGCAGCAGTCCGCGCCGGGAAAGGCCACGATGCGCACCTGCCCCGTCAGGGCCTTTTTGGAGCGGTAGTCGATGGACTTCAATTCCTCCGGGGTGGGGAAGGAGATATCAATGGGGACGTCCGCCCAGATGTATTCGTTGGCCCGGCGCTCCGCTTCCAGCGCCTGCTCCCACGAGATGTCGGCGTTGTAGTCGATGGTGACGGAGTCTGCCCCCATGTGAAAGCCTACGTTGTCACAGAGGTGGGCTTCACAGAGAATGCCGCTTAAAATGTGCTCGCCGGAGTGCTGCTGCATGTGGTCAAACCGGCGGACCCAATCCAGTGTGCCGGTCACGGTTTGCCCAATTTCCAAAGATGCGTCGCAAATGTGGAAAAGTACCCCGTCCTTTTCTTGAACGTCAAGGACGTTTGCACCGCCCAGCGTCCCGTGGTCCGCGGGCTGCCCGCCCCCCTCGGGATAAAAGGCGGTTTTGTCCAAGGTCACGGCCCACTCGGATTTCACCGCTTCGCAGGTGAGAACCCTGGCGGTAAACTCTTTTAAAAACGGGTCGGCGTAATAAAGCTTTTCTGTTTCCATGGGGAAAACTTCCTTTCTGCGCGAAAGACAAAGCCGCCGGTTCGCGGCCCGCGCCGGACACGGCGGCTTTTGCGAGAGGTTCATCAAAGACCGACTTTTATCAGCAGAGCCGCTTAGCCTTTTAAGCCGGACGGCTTTGCCCAAAGCGGTACGATGTGGAGAAGACTTTTTTATAACAGGCCCAGCGCCTGTTTCCACTGGAGCACCCGGGCGCAGGCGGCGTCAATCAGCGACTCGTCCAGCGTCCCGTCCGCAACGACGGCAAGCACCTGAGGAATCTGCGCGCGATAGTCCGTGGCGATCAGCAGGTCGTTTCCCGCCTCAAGCGCAAGGACTGCCACGCTGCCGTCCTCGGCGTAGGCCTTCACCGCGTCCATTACCAGATCATCGGTCATGACCACGTTGTTTTCAGCCCCCACCCCTGCCATCAAATCCCGGAGCTGTTGATGCATGGCGGGGGAGAGGGAGGCGGGCAGGTTAGGGTCCATACATTTGACGATGTTGTGGGAAACGAGCACCGCGCTCAAAACCCCGCCGCCCTGCAACCCTGCGGTAAAGGGAAGAAAATCAGAGCTTTTAAAGGTTTCCAAAGGCCGCTCGTCCACGGCGATGCCGGTGTGGGTGTCCTGATTGTTCCCGTAGCCGGGGAAGTGCTTGAGAACACTGCCCATGGCGTCGGCTGTCATGGCCTGCGTCACCGTGGCCACATAGTCCCGGGTCTGGACTGCGTCCTGCCCAAAAGAGCGGTCATAGATGAAGTCCCCGGAGTTATTGGACACATCCGCCACCGGGGCCAGATTCACGTTGAAGCCCAGCGCTTTTAAAAGCGCGTCCTTTTCATGGGTGTCCCGAACAATCGCCTCCATGCCCCCGGCGGCGTAAAGCTGCCGGGGTGAGGCAAATTTTTTTGCCCGGAGATGGGGATTGGAGGAGACACGAACCACGCTTCCCCCCTCCTCGTCCACACCGATGAGCAGGGGAATTCTTGCGGCCTCCTGATAGCCGCGAATGGTCTGAATCAGGTCGTTGGCGGTTTTGTCCTTTGTGTCCCTGCCAAAGAGAATATAGCCGCCCAGATGGTAATTGGACACGTCCGCCAACCCGTCCGTCTCCGGGACCCGGGCGAAAAACAACTGACCCACCTTTTCCTCAAGGGTCATCTGAGTCAGCAGGGCGTCTATTTGCGCCTTTTTTTCGTCCACGGGCGGGGGAGTTGGTTCCTCGGACGCGGAGCCGGACCCGGCGGAGTGGGCCGGGTCCGTGACAGAAGTGCCGGGAGACGGACCGCCGCATGCGGTCAGGGTAAACAGGCTGGCTGCCGCCAGCAAAGAGCACAGCAGGCGTTTCATAAATCCTCCCGCGCGGTTTACCGCGCACCGGGGGAGCTTATTCCTCCGGCTTCACCAGGGCGATATGCAGCTCATCCAACTGCTTTTGCGTGACAGCGCCGGGAGCGTCCATCATCACGTCCTGCGCGTTTTTGTTCATGGGGAAGGGGATAATCTCCCGGATGGAGTCCTCTCCAGCCAGCAGCATCACCATCCGGTCCACGCCGGGGGCAATGCCCGCGTGGGGGGGCGCGCCATAGGTAAAGGCGTTGTACATGGCGGGAAATTTGGCCTTCACGTCCTCTTCGCCCAGCCGCACCAGCTCAAAGGCCTTCACCATGATCTCCGGGTCGTGGTTTCGCACCGCGCCGGAGGAAAGCTCCACGCCGTTGCACACCAGATCATACTGGTCGGCGGTGATGCTCAGAGGATCAATTTCCCCGGCCTCTGCTTTGAGCAGGGTGGAAAGCCCGCCGGAGGGCATGGAGAAGGGGTTGTGGCAGAATTCCAGCTCGCCGGACTCCTCGCCCATCTCGTACATGGGGAAATCCACAATCCAGCAGAAAGAATATTGCTCCTTGTCCATGTGGCCGGGAACCGCCGCGCCCAGCGTCTTCACCAGCACGCCGGCGGTTTTCTGGGCGGCGGAAAGCGTGCCCGCCGACAGGGCCACAAAGTCCCCTGTCTTCAGACTCAGCGCGTTCACCACCGCATCCTTCACCGGGGTAACGAACTTGGCGATGCCGCCCACTGCCTCGCCGTTTTCGTCCAGCCGGAACCAATAAGCCTTGTTCCCGGACTGGGTTTCCACGTCGGCAAGGGTCTTGTCGATAAACTTTCGCGTCTCATTGAACCCGGAAACCACCACGGCCTTGACGGTATTTCCCGCAAACGGCTCAAAGCCGCAGGCGGAGAGGACGTTCGTCGCGTCCTGCACCGTCAGGTCAATCCGCAGGTCCGGCTTGTCGGAGCCGTATGTTTCCATGGCCTGCGCATAGGGAATGCGGGTGAAGGGCGCGCCGCTGGCCCGGTCATACGCGCCGTATTTGGCAAAGATAGGGGGCAGCACGTCCTCCAGAACGGCAAACACGTCCTCCTGCGAGGCAAAGGCCATCTCCATGTCCAGCTGATAAAATTCGCCGGGGGAGCGGTCCGCCCGGGCGTCCTCGTCCCGGAAGCAGGGGGCGATCTGAAAATACCGGTCAAAGCCGGAGGTCATTAAAAGCTGCTTGAACTGCTGGGGGGCCTGCGGCAGGGCGTAAAACTTGCCGGGGTGATTCCGGGCGGGCACCAGATAGTCTCTGGCCCCCTCGGGGGAGGAAGCGGTGAGAATGGGGGTGGTAATTTCTAAAAAGCCGTGGTCCGTCATGGACTGGCGCAGGGCGGACACCACGTTGCACCGCAGGAGAATGTTCTTTTTCACGTCGGGGTTGCGCAGGTCCAGATACCGGTATTTCAGGCGGGTGGCTTCGTCCGCCTCGCGGCTGCGGTTGATGGGGAAGGGCAGCTCATTGTGGCGGCAGCGGCCCAAAACCTCGATGGAGGAGGGGACGATCTCCACCTCACCGGTAGGCAGATTGGCGTTTTTGGACGCCCGTTCCCGGACGGTCCCGGAGACGGAGACGGTGGACTCCTTATTGATGCCCTTGAGGGTCTTCACGTCCTTGGAAGTCTCGGCAACCACCTGCGTGGTGCCGTAAAAATCCCGGATGACGGCAAAAGCCAGCTCCGCGCCCACCTCCCGGACGTTTTCCAGCCATCCCACGATGGTGACGGACTTGCCCGCGTCGGCAAGCCGCAGCTCTCCGCAGGTATGGGTTCTCGATTGAGTCATGATGGTGATTTCCTTTCTATATCTGAAATGGAAAACGGGTAGATTAAATACAACTAGTATTTTAAATATAAGATTATACTAAATGGACTCAAAGGGTGTGGGGGTTTGCGGTTACCGCCCGGTTAAATGCGGGCGGCGGCACAGTACGCGAATCATTGGATGCTCCGTTTTGCGGAGGCCGCTTCCCCGGCGCTCATCCCAGAATGACTGCGCCCTTGTTCTTTTCCGCGAGGCCCGCCTTAATGAGCGCCGCGGTGGCCGCCGCGTCCAGCTTGGTTTGCTCGCCGGTGAACATATCCTTGCAGGCAACCACGCCGGAGTTCACCTCGTCCTCGCCCAGAAAGACCACGTAAGGAATGCGCAGCTTGTCGGCATAAGACATTTTCGCCTTAAACTTTTTATCCTCGCAGTGGAGCTGGGCCCGGATACCGTCCTGACGCAGAAGGGTTGCAAAAGAAATGGCGGGGCCCAAATCCTCCGTCATGGGAAGAATCAGCACGTCGGTGGGGGAGGTGAGCAGGTCGGGGTTCAGCATTCCCTGCTCTCCCAGCACGTAGAACAGGCGGGTCAGGCCGATGGAGATGCCCACGCCCGGAAGCTCCTTTTCCGTGTAGTATTCCGCCAGATTGTCATACCGTCCGCCGGAGCAGACGGAGCCGACTTCGGGGTGGTCCAGCAGGGTGGTCTCATACACCGTTCCGGTGTAGTAGTCCAGTCCCCGGGCAATGGTCAGGTCCACCACGAAGTTCTCGTCGGGTACGCCGAAGGAATCCAGATATTGCACCACCATGGAAAGCTCGTCCAGCCCCTCGTCAAACAGGGAATTCCGGCCGTGATAGCCCTCCAGCGCGGCAAGAATGGCCTTGCTGCCGCCGGAGATGGCAATAAATTTCAAAATTTCGTCGGCCTTTTCCGTAGGGATTCCCAAATCGTCCACCAAAATCCCCCGCACCGTGGCCTCGCCAATTTTATCCAGCTTGTCCACGGTCCGCATCACCTCTCCGGAAAGCTCCGAAAGGCCCAGCATGGCGTAAAACCCATTGAGAATCTTACGGTTGTTCACGCGAATCTGAAACCGGTTCAGCCCCAAGGTGGAGAATACCCGGTAGATAATGGCGGGAATTTCCGCGTCGTTGATGGGGGACAGCTTCCCGTCTCCAATCACGTCGATATCCGCTTGATAAAACTCGCGGAAGCGGCCCCGCTGGGCCCGCTCGCCCCGGTAGACCTTGCCGATCTGGAACCGGCGGAAGGGGAAGCTCAGCTCGCTGTAATGCAGGGCCACGTACTTGGCAAGAGGCACCGTCAGGTCAAAGCGGAGGCTCAAATCCGCGTCTCCCTTGGTAAAACGGTAAATCTGCTTTTCCGTTTCGCCGCCGCCCTTGGCAAGCAGCACTTCGCTGGCCTCAATAATGGGGGTGTCCAGCGGGGTAAAGCCGTAGAGGGAAAAGGACTGGCGAATGACCTCCATAATGCGCTCCATCTGCTGCTGGGGCGCGGGGAGCAGCTCCATAAAGCCGGAGAGCGTACGCGGTTTTAAAACAGCCATGACAAAAGACTCCTTTATCCTGTAATTTAATTGAAAAGCCAGAGATAAAAAGGCGCTCCCGCCCCGTGGGTTTGGGACGAGAGCGGAAAACGCTTCGCGGCGCACCCAAATGCGGGAGAAAGAAGTAATTTCTCCTCTCCCGTTGGCTTTCGTCCGTGGGGCGGAGAAATCCGCCCGGAACGCTCTCAGACCTGGGGGTGGGTTTTGGGATTGACGATGTCGCGCCAGTCCAGATCGCCCCGGGCCAGCCCCAAAATCAGCAGCTCCGCCGTGGCGATGTTGCTGGCGTAGGGAATGTTGTTTTGGTCGCACAGACGGGAGATGTAGGTCACGTCCTCGGCCATGCTGGGGCTGTTGGGATCGTCAAAAAACAAAACCAAATCAATCTCGTTATAGGCAATCCGGGCGCCAATCTGCTGGCAGCCGCCGTGGGCGAAGGAGAGGAAGCAGTGCACGTCCAGCCCTGTGGCGTCGGCCACCATATGACCGGTGGTGTTGGTGGCAAAAATCGTATGCCGCGAGAGAATGCCGGCATAGGCCGTGCAAAATTGAACCATGAGGTCCTTCCGGTTGTCATGGGACATGATTGCAATGTTCATCGGAATATGCTCCTTTCTATTTCATGCGCATCAGGGGCACGCGCTGTCCCATGAGACGCCGGGCAATGTTTTGATAGGCGGTGGCTGCGGGGCTGTCGTCGGTCAAAGGCAGGGGAACGCCCCGGTTCAGGGCGAGGGGAAGCCGGTCGTCCTCCGGCACCACGCCGATTAAGGGCAGTCCGGCGGCGTCAATGGCGTCGTCGATGGTAGCGTGCATGTTCCTGAGGAGCTTTTTGCGCACTCGGTTGACCACCAGATGGAGTTTTCCCCGAGGAAAGGCTGACAGCTCCATCACCGTATGCTGCGCGTCCCGCAGGGACGCGGCGTCGGACGTGGTGACCACCACGCAGCGGTCCGCCCCGCACACAGCCAGGCGAAAGCCGCCCTCCAGCCCCGCCGGCGCATCCATCAGACAGAAATCATACCGCTCTCGGGCCTGCTCCGCCAGAGCGCGAAACTGATCTTCACCCACGGGACGGCCCCGGCTTCGCACCGGCGCGGTGAGAAGGTGAAGAGTGGGAAGCCGGGAGTGGCTTACCACGGCTTCTTCCAAGGTGCATCGGCCCTTTGCCACGTCGGAAAAGTCCATCAGGGCTTTGTCCGTCAGACCCAGCGCCAGATCAAGATTCCGAAGGCCCACGTCGCAGTCAATGCACAGCACGCGTTTCCCGGCCTTCGCCATGGCGGAGCCGACCCCCGCCACAAAGGAGGTTTTGCCGGTCCCGCCCTTGCCGGAGACGACGGCGATACATTCACCCATCGGAACTCACCTCTTGTATATCCTGATTTTACAGGAAGAATGCGCCAAAATCAAAACAATTTAACGGAACATTGTAAAAATTTTTCAATTCACCGCCCCGGCGGTTGTTTTCGGCAGTCAAAGGGGGTCCTTTTTGATTTTTGCAAAGGACCGGGGATAGGCCTTCGGCGTAGGTTTTACCTTTTCCACCAGTACCGCCCGGTGAACGATGTCCGTACCGGGAATCAAATAGTCCCGGACGTCGGACACCCGTCCGCCTAAAACGGAGATAGCGTGTTCGGCGGCGGAAAGCTCGTCGCCGCTGTCCACGGATTTCATGGCAAGGAACGTTCCTCCCTGTTTCACCAGAGGAAGACACAGCTCCGCAAGCACCGAAAGGGAGGCCACGGCCCGGGATACCGCCGCGTCAAAGGATTCCCGGTGCGATGCCGCAAACTCCTCCGCCCGGGCGTGGACGCACGCCACGTCCGAAAGGCCCAAGGCTGTGCAGACCTCCTGCAAAAAAACAATGCGCTTTCCGAGAGAGTCCAGCAGCGTCACACGGGCGGAAGGCTCCAGAAGCCGGATAGGAAGGCCGGGAAACCCGGCTCCGGTGCCCACGTCCACCACGGTTTTGTTCCGAAAATCCAGCACGTTCAAAAGCGCCGCGCTGTCCAGAAAGTGGAGACGGGCCACCTCGTCCGCCTCCTTGATGGCGGTGAGGTTCATGACCTTGTTTTTCTCCTCCAGCAGCGCCCCATAGCGCAGCAGGGAGGGGACGGAGGACTGGCCCAGCCCCAGCGTTGTCAGTCCCTCCCGCAGGATGGTTTCCATCATTTCTTCTGCTCTTTCAAAAGGTCCCGAATCTCCTTCAGCAGAGCTTGCTCCCCGCTGGGTGCAGGCGGCTTGGGGGTTACTGCCTCTTCCTTTTTCCGAAAGCGGTTGATGGCCTTTATCAGAAGGAAAATGGCCAGCGCCGTAATCAAAAAGTTTAAAACTGTGGTCAAAAAATTGCCGTAAGGAATGACGGTTTGGCCGTCTCCCACCACCCAGACCATCTCTTCAAAAGAAACTTTTTTTGTAAGCAGGCTGACCAAGGGTATGATGATGTCACCCACCAAAGAATCCGCGATGGCTTTGAACGCGCCGCCAATGATCACGCCCACGGCCATATCCACCACGTTGCCACGGGAAATAAACTCTTTAAATTCGGCGATAAAGCCGCCGGCTTTTTTTGTCATGAAAGCAAGTCTCCTTTTTCAAAGTGCAGCGGCCTTCAAGCCGCTGCGGCCCAATGGTTTGAAAGGCATGACCCAAATGGAGCGGATTTCTCGCCGAAAATGGAGGGAAACCTGCGCGGAAAGCGCGCCAAAGTCTTCAAACGGGTTTAACAAGTTGTAATATTTATAATTAAAATTACAAAATGCAATCAAATACAAAGTCTCAGGCGTGTTTGGGGACCAGTCTTTCCTTCCCGCCCATATAGGGACGCAGGACGGCGGGAATCAGGACCGAGCCGTCCTCCTGCAAATTATTCTCCAAAAACGCAATCAGCATCCGGGGCGGAGCCACGCAGGTGTTGTTCAGCGTGTGGCAAAGCTGCATTTTCCCGTCCTCATCCTTGTAGCGGATGCGAAGCCGCCGTGCCTGCGCGTCGCCCAGATTGGAGCAGGAGCAGACCTCAAAATACTTCTGCTGGCGGGGGGACCAGGCCTCGATGTCGCAGGACTTGACCTTCAAATCCGCCAGATCGCCGGAACAGCATTCAAGCTGCCGCACGGGAATGTCCATCGAGCGGAACAGCTCCACGGACAGCGCCCAAAGCTTTTCATACCAGTCCTTGGATTCCTCGGGCTTGCACACCACAATCATCTCCTGCTTTTCAAACTGATGAATGCGGTAAACACCCCGCTCCTCAATGCCATGGGCGCCCTTTTCCTTGCGGAAGCAAGGGGAGTAGGAGGTCAGCGTCTGGGGCAGGGAGGCCTCGGGCAAAATCTGGTCGATATACCGGCCGATCATAGAATGCTCCGAGGTGCCGATCAGGTACAGGTCTTCCCCCTCGATTTTGTACATCATTCCATCCATATCCGTCTGGCTCATGACGCCCTCCACCACGTTTCCGTGAATCATGAAGGGGGGAATGCAATAGGTGAAGCCCTTGTCAATCATAAAGTCCCGGCCATAGGCCAAGACAGCCTCGTGAAGCCGGGCAATGTCGCCCAGCAGATAGTAGAACCCGTTGCCGGATACACGGCCGGCGGCCTCCAGATCAATGCCGTCAAACCGCTCCATCAGATCCACGTGATAGGGGATTTCAAACGCGGGGACCACTGCCTCGCCGAAACGCTGAACCTCCACGTTGGCGCTGTCGTCCGCACCCAGAGGCACGGAGGGGTCAATGATCTGGGGAATGACAATCATCCGGCTGCGAATTTCATTGTCCAACTCCGCTTCCTGTTTCTCCAGAGCTTCCAGCCGATGGGCGTTGTCTGTGACCTGCTTTTTCACGCCCTCGGCCTCCTCCAGCTTGGAGGGGTCTTTCTTGGCCTGTCCCATCAGCATGCCCACCTGCTTGCTCAGCCGGTTTCGGTCCGCCCGGAGCTGGTCTGCCTCCGCGATGGCGGCGCGGCGTTTGCTGTCCAGTTCAATGACCTCGTCTACGAGAGGAAGCTTCGCGTCCTGAAACTTTTTGCGGATGTTTTCTTTGACCGCGTCGGGATTCTCCCGGACAAATTTGATATCCAGCATATTCGTTTTCTCCTTACCACATACCGTGTAAAATTTTATAGGGTCAATGGAAGCCGGTGCTTACCATGTGGACATCACGGCTTCCTTCAATTGCTGGTATCTCTGGGCGGGGGAGACAATCTTGTCCAGACCGTCCTTGGAGAGAAGGTCGGGCTGCCCCGCGTCCTCCATGGATTGAAGCGTCTGACGGCAACCGTCAAAGTCTCTGGCGGCGTATTGCTGCTGCAAAAGGTACAGAGACAGCAGCGCCTCCGTTTTATCGTCGGACTTGGCCCCGGCATCCTCCAGATCCTTCACCTGGTCTTCCAGCTCCCGAATCTGTTTTTCCGTGTCCTCCAGTTGGGAGTGGAGCCGCAGGTTTTCATCCTGGCTTTTTTGCAGCTCCTGCAAGGTGGAGACGGAGCTTTGCAGGGTGCCAATGACCTCTTCATTGCTGCGCTGGTGGGTCAGAAAGGACAGCGCCATGAGCAAAAAGGCCACAATGAACAGGACCATAATATAGACGACGACGGGCTTGTTTTTCTTCCCGTTCGGGGTATTTACTTCCGGCGCGGGAGTCGCGTCCTCGGCTCCTGTGCTGCGCTTTTCCAGTTTCATGTTCAGCGATTCCTCACATCTGTTCGGACTGGGCGCGCTTAATTTGAAGAAGCGTCAGGGCCTCCAGCAAATCATTCAGATCGTCCACTCCGTAATATTCCAGCTCCACACGGCCCTTTTTGCGGCCTGAGACAATTTTTACGCCCCGGCCCAGCCGGGAGGCCAGCTCCTGCTGCGCCTCCGCCGCATAGTCCACCTTGTTGGAGGAAGCGGACGGAGTTTCCTGCTTCTCCGCGCTCAGCTTTTTTACCAGCGCCTCCGTCTGGCGGACGGAAAGTCCCCCGGAAATCACGGACCGGGCTGCGCTCTCCTGCAAAGCGGGGGAGAGGGGGAGAAGGGCTCTGGCGTGCCCTGCGGACAATGTCCCATCCTCCACCAGCGCCTTCACGGCGGGGGAGAGGGTCAGCAGGCGCAATGCGTTAGCCACGGCGCTGCGGGACTTGCCAACGGCTTCGGCGGCCTCCTCCTGCGTCATGCGATAGGACTGGATCAGGGATTGAAAGCCGGCGGCTTCTTCCATGGCGTTCAGGTCTTCCCGCTGAAGATTTTCAATCATGGCCAGCTCGGCGGCCTTCCGGTCGTCGGCCTCCACCACCACAACCGGAACCTCTGAAAGGCCCGCTATCCGGGCGGCGCGCCAGCGGCGCTCTCCCGCCACAATTTGATAGTACCCGGAAGCGAGCTTCCGAACCGTGAGCGGCTGAATAATTCCATGGCGGCGAATAGAGTCCGCCAAATCGTTCAGTGCGTCCCCGTCAAAGCTTTTACGGGGTTGGGTGGAGCAGCTCTCCACCTGGGAAATCGGCAGAGAGAAGGTGCCGGAGGTTTCCGTTTTCAGCACATCGTCTCCCAACAGGGCGCCAAGG
>JAEWML010000074.1 GCA_023393155.1 Bacillota bacterium | reverse complement strand
CAGTGGAGCAATATGCTGGGCGGCACAGAGCTGATTCGCCGCAAGCTTGGCAAGAACGCCTACGCCATGACCATCACCCTGCTGATGAACGCCGAGGGGAAGAAGATGGGCAAAACCGCCTCCGGCGCGGTGTGGCTGGACCCCAACAAGACAAGTCCCTTTGATTTTTATCAGTATTGGCGAAACGTGGCGGACGCGGATGTGCTCAAATGCATCCGGATGCTGACCTTCCTGCCTCTGGAGGAAATCGACGCCATGGACAAATGGGAGGGCAGCCAGCTCAACCGGGCCAAGGAGATTCTGGCCTACGAGCTGACAAAGCTGGTCCACGGCGAGGAAGAGGCGGAAAAGGCGCAGGAGACGGCGCGGGCGCTTTTCGCCGGTACCGGCGACGCGGAGAACATGCCCTCCACCCATTTGACAGAGGACCGGTTTGAAAACGGGAAAATCGGCGTTCTGAACCTGCTGACGGCCTGCGGACTCTGCGCCTCCAACGGCGAGGCCCGGCGGCTGGTGCAGCAGGGCGGCGTGATGGTGAACGACAAAAAGGCGGAGGTGACCGACGCATACGACCGGGAGGATTTCTCCGGCGAGGGCGTGGTCATCAAAAAGGGCAAGAAAATCTTCCACCGGGCCCAAATCTAAGCGTTGCCGTGAATCCAAAGCCGCCGTAAAATACGGAAACAGCAGCAGCGGCAGACGCGCCCTGGCGCGCCTGCTGCCGCGCTGAAATACGAAAATAACAAAAAGGAAAACGAGAATGATTACAGTCAGTGAAGTCAGCTTAAACTTCAGCGGCCAGGCGCTGTTCAAGGACGTGAATTTGAAATTTACATCCGGCAACTGCTATGGCATTATTGGCGCCAACGGCGCGGGGAAAACCACCTTCCTCCGCATCCTCTCCGGAGAGCTGGAGCCCACCACCGGCGATGTGTTCATCTCCGACAACCAGCGAATGTCGGTTTTGAAGCAGGACCATTTCCAGTATGACGAATACACCGTGCTGGACACGGTCATTATGGGCAACCAGCGCCTGTACGACATCATGAAGGAGAAGGACGCCCTGTACGAGAAGGAGGATTTCTCCGATGCGGACGGCGTGCGCGCCAGCGAGCTGGAGGCGGAGTTTGCCGACATGGACGGCTGGGAGTCGGAATCCGACGCCAGCCGCCTGATTCAGGGGCTGGGTCTTTCCAACGACATTTTGTACAGCCAGATGTCCTCCCTCACCGCCAAGGAAAAGGTGAAGGTTCTGCTTGCCCAGGCGCTGTTTGGAAAGCCGGACATCATCCTGCTGGACGAACCTACGAACCATCTGGATTTGCAGGCCATCGAATGGCTGGAAAGCTTCCTGATGGACTACGAGGGCCTGATTATCGTGGTGAGCCACGACCGTTATTTCCTGAACAACGTGTGTACCAGTATCGTGGACGTGGACTACGGTAAAATCAGAATGTACGTGGGCAACTACGAATTCTGGTACGAGTCCAGCCAGATGGTCCAGAAGATGATGAAGGACCAGAACCGGAAAAACGAAGACAAGATTAAGGAGCTTCAGCTCTTCATCCAGCGTTTCTCCGCCAACAAGTCCAAATCCAAGCAGGCCACCTCACGCCGAAAGCTTCTGGATAAGCTGACGGTGGATGAGATGCCCGCTTCCTCCCGGCGGTATCCTTTCGTGGGCTTTACGCTGGACCGGGAGCCGGGGAAGGAAATTCTGACCGTGGAGGGGCTGAACAAGACCATCGACGGGCGGCAGCTTTTGAAGGATGTGTCCTTCCGGGTGAACAAGGGAGACAAAATCGCCTTTGTGGGAGAAAACGAGCTGGCGAAAACCACCCTGTTCCGTATCATTATGGAGGAGCTGGAAGCGGACGCGGGCAGCTTCAAATGGGGCACCACCATCTCCACCAGCTATTTCCCGCTGGACAACTCCGCCTTTTTTAATGACTGCAACCTGAATCTGGTGGAGTGGCTGGGTCAGTATACCTCTGAAACCACGGAGTCCTTTATGCGGTCCTTCTTGGGGCGCATGCTCTTCTCCGGCGACGAGGTGTTCAAGCCAGTAAAGGTCCTCTCCGGCGGTGAAAAGGTGCGGTGCATGCTGTCCCGGATTATGCTGTTCGGCTCCAATGCGCTGGTGTTGGATCAGCCCACCAACCATCTGGATCTGGAGTCCATCACCGCCGTCAACAAGGGCCTGATCGAGTATAAGGGCGTGGTGCTGTTTGCCAGCCACGACCATGAGTTTGTGCAGACCGTGGCCAACCGCATCATCGACTTCCAAAGTGACGGAACCATCGTGGACAAGGCCTGCACCTATGACGATTATATCGAGCTGCAAAAGGCGGAAAATACCCGCTGAGCCTACGCAGAAACAGAATTAAAAAGCGCCTGTCCGCGGTTTTCGGACAGGCGCTTTTCCTTTACAGTGTTGTTATTTCGCGGAAATATAACCGCTTTTGCACAGAAGCTCCGCCAACAGCACGCCGCCGCCGGCCGCGCCCCGCAGGGTGTTGTGGCTCAGGCCCACAAACTTATAGTCATACTGGCTGTCCTCCCGCAGGCGGCCAAGAGAAATTGCCATGCCATGCTCCAGATTTCGGTCCAGCCGGGTCTGGGGCCGGTCGGCCTCCTCAAAATAATGGAGGAACTGCTTGGGAGCGGAGGGCAGCTCCAGCTCCTGCGCGGGGCCGCGGAAAGCGGCCCAGTTTTCTTTAATCTGCTCAATAGAGGGCTTGCAGCCGTCCTTGAATTTCATGAACACGGCGGCCATGTGCCCGTCCTGACAGGCCACGCGGAAGCACTGTGCCGTAATGACCGGGGCGCTGGCGGTGACAATTTTTCCGTCCTCCACCTTGCCCCAGACCTTCAAAGGCTCCTGCTCGGATTTCTCCTCCTCGCCGCCGATGTAGGGAATGCAGTTATCCACCATCTCGGGCCAGCGTTCAAAGGTTTTCCCCGCGCCGGAAATGGCCTGATAGGTGCACACCAGAGCCCGCTCCACGCCGTATTTCAGCAGGGGATGGAGGGCGGGAACATAGCTCTGAATGGAGCAGTTGGACTTTACGGCGATGAAGCCCCGCTTTGTGCCAAGGCGACGGCGCTGGGCGTCGATGACCGCAAGATGCTCCGCGTTCAGCTCCGGCACCACCATGGGTACGTCCTCCGTCCAGCGGTTGGCGGAGTTGTTGGACACCACGGGGCACTCCAGCTTTGCGTATCTCTCCTCCAGCGCCCGGATTTCCTCCTTCTTCATATCCACGGCGCAGAAGATGAAGTCCACTTGAGCGGCAAGCTTTTCCGCGTCGGACTCCGCGTCCAGAACGGTTAGTCCCTTCGCCTCCTCGGGAATTTCAACCTCCATGGCCCAGCGG
>JAEWML010000243.1 GCA_023393155.1 Bacillota bacterium | reverse complement strand
CTGAAAATTATTGACAGCGCCTCGGACCCGGCGGCGCGGATTGCCTGCCTCCACGACGCGGAGGTTCTTTTGCTGGAGGACGCGGCGGTCTGCCCGCTCTACACCATGGGAACGCTGTGGAAACTGCGGGAGTGCTGGTCCGGCCTGTGCCGGGACCCGAGAGGCTGGTTCAGCTTTGCGGGCGTGGCGGCTGTCTCCTGACGGGGGCATGGAATTTTGGTATTAAATTTCAACAGCGTTTGCCGCCAATTGGCGGCGAACGCTGTTTGTCATCTTTTCCTGATTTGCAGGGCTCATCGGCTTTGTTCTTGTGGGGTTTCAACAATTCCGTTTTGCCCTCTGTCTTTTTACCCCGGGCAGTGCTATACTGAGCGAAAAAAAGGGAGGTGGCGGCATGGACTCCGTCATCACGTATCGCCGAACGCTGCACCGCATTCCGGAGCTGGACAATGAGCTTCCGAAAACCTTGGCCTTCGTGCAAAGTCGGCTGGAGAAGCTGCGCTGCCGGCTTTCATCGCCCATCAAGGGCAGCGTCTGCGCTTTTTTCGATGTGGGAAGGGCAGAGACGGTGGCCTTTCGGGCGGATATGGACGCCCTGCCGGAGACAGAGGAGACGGGCCTTTCCTTCGCCTCGGAGCATCCGGGTCAAATGCACGCCTGCGGCCACGACGGGCACACCGCCATGGCTTTGGCGCTGGCGGAATACGTCGACAGTCATCTGGACAATCTGCCCCGGAACGTGCTTTTTATTTTCCAGCCTGCGGAGGAAACCACCGGCGGCGCCCGGCAGATCTGCGAAACGGGGCTTTTGGAGCGGCTGGAGGTCCGCCGCATTTTCGGACTGCACCTGTGGCCGGGTCTTCCGGAGGGAACGGTGTGGGCAAAGCCCGGCCCGCAAATGGCCCGAGCCAGCGAGATTACCGTGAACATTACCGGCAAAAGCGTCCACATTTCCCGAGCCGATCAGGGCCGGGACGCTCTGCTGGCCGCCGTGGAGCTGGTGCGCCAAGTGACGGAGACGGAGCAAAGCGCCCTTCCCCCGGAGGATCCCCGCGTTCTGCGGTTCGGCGCGCTGCACTCCGGCGACGCCCGAAACGTGGTCAGCGGCCACTCGGAGCTTCTGGGCTGTCTGCGCACCTTTTCCGACGCGTCCTTTGCCCTGCTGCGCCGGGAGCTGGCGGATACCTGCCGCCGGGTGGAGCGCTCCACCGGCTGCGATGTGGCGCTTCACCTCAACGAGGGCTATCCTCCCGTGTGGAACCACGAGGGCCTGTTTGAAACCGTCCGGGCAGGACTGGGAGAAGGCGAAGTCGCCCCGCTTTCCCGACCCGTGCTGGCGGCGGAGGATTTTTCTTTCTACCAGCAGCAGGTCCCCGGCGCGTTTTTCTTTCTGGGTGCGGGAGACGTGCCCCAGCTTCACGCAAGCACCTTTTCCTTTGACGACGAGCGGATTCTGCCCAAGGGCGTGGAATTTTTAAAAAAACTGCTGGTTCTGGCCTAAAGCCAAGACGAACTGCGCCTTTTCCAATCATAAAGCCGACGCGGGGCATCTCGTAGAGATGCCCCGCGTTTCATTTTGCAAATTGATCGCTTCCCCGTCGGTCGGGCGGACTTTTCGGGCGAACTCCCGCTATTTCTCAAACAGGACCCGCACCGCCTCCGCGTCCCGGGCAATCTGTGCCTTCAGGCCCTCCAGCGAGTCAAAGCGGATTTCGTCCCGCATCCGCTTATAAAACTCCAGCCGGACAGTCTGCCCGTACAAATCGCCGTCAAAGTCCAGCAGAAAGGTTTCCACGGTTACGTCCGTCCCGTTCTCCACGGTGGGCCGGGTCCCCACGTTGGTCACGCCAGCCAGCTCTCTGCCGTCCGGCAGGCAAGCCTTGGCGGCGTAAACCCCGTGTCCGGGCACCAGCACGTGGGGCGGCACAGTGAGGTTGATGGTGGGAATGCCGATGGTCCGGCCGATGCGCCGCCCGTGCTTCACCTCCTGAGACAAAACGTGGGGATGCCCCAGAAATTCCGCCGCCCGCTCCATCTGCCCCAGCTCCACCAGCCTTCGGATATAGGTGGAGCTGACTTCGATGCCGCCCCGCTCCACCTTGGGGATAATGTCGCAGCCAATTCCAAGCTGGGCGCATTTTTCCAGTAAAAGCTCCGGCGAGCCTTGATTCTTATGCCCAAAATGATGGTCATGTCCCGCCACCAGATGGACGGCGTGATACCGCTTCACCAAAATGTCGGTTACAAATGCGTCCCAAGAGGTGGTCATCATTTCCCTGTCAAAGGGCACCATCAGGACATCCTTGATGCCAAACAGACGCCGAAGCAGGCCCTGCCTGTCCTCCGGAGAATTGATGAGGGGGCAGGGAATCCCCGTAACCACCTCTTTGGGCGGGCGGCTGAAGGTAAATACGGCGGGGACGCAGCCCCGCCGGGCGGCCTCCTCCACCGCGCGGCGAAGAAGGGCGGCGTGGCCCAGGTGAACCCCGTCGAAAAAGCCCAGAGCAATCACGCGTTCTTTCATATCTTACGCTCCAAAAAAGTTTTTAACCGACGTCAGCACGCCGTCTCTGGCTTGGGAGAGGCAGAGAAAGTCTCCCTCCCGCCCGTATACCCGGTACGTCCCGTCGAGACACGCGGGGGCCTCCACCGGATTCCCGTTCCGGCAGCGGCGCTCCTGCCGCTCCGTGGAGAGGTGAAAGGCAGGATACTCCGCAAAATACGTATCTGTGGGCAGCAGCAGCGCCGCGCCCCGCGCCTGCACAGCTTCAAGGCTCACCGCCTGACTGAGGGTGAAGCCCGCCGCCATGGTCCGCCGCAGGGAGGACATGCAGCCGCCGCAGCCAAGGGCCTGTCCGATGTCGTGGCAGAGGGTGCGGATGTAGGTCCCCTTGGAGCACAGGCACCGTAGGGTAAACTCGGCGGGGTCGGTCTGCTCCAAAAGCTCCAGCTCGTAAATGGTAATTGGCCGGGGGGCACGCTCCACTTCTCCGCCCTTGCGGGCGATGTCGTACAGCTTCTTTCCGCCGATTTTGATAGCGGAGTACATAGGCGGTATCTGCAAAATCTCCCCCGTAAACCGGGGCAGCACCGCCGCCAGCATCTCCCGGGAAACCGACGGCTCACAGCGCTCCAGCGCCGTCCCCGTCACGTCCTGCGTGTCGGTGACAAGGCCCAGACGCAGCCCCGCCACGTATTCCTTTTTTCCCTTTTCCGCAAACTCCACCGCCCGTGTGGCTTGCCCCACAAAAACAGGCAGCACGCCGGTGGCCATGGGGTCCAGCGTCCCGCCGTGGCCCACCCGCTTCTCCTTCAGGATGCCCCGCAGCTTGGCGCATACGTCCATGCTGGTCCACTCCATGGGCTTGTCGATGATGATGATTCCGCTGGGCATAACGCGCCCTCCCCGTTGAAATTTGGCGGCCTGTCAGCCGCCCGCAAGCCTTTCGAGGGCCTCTTCCTTCGTCGGCACGAAAAACACATGGCTCCCCTTGTTGGACTCATAGATAAAGTCCTTCAGCGGCTTGCTGGTGTACCCCGTATAGTCGCCGTAGATGGCAAGCTTCGTCTGATAGGTCACAAATTTTTGAAGCACGTCGCCTGCAAGGCCCGTGCTCAGAACAAAAAAGTCGTCCGCCACGGCGTCCTTGTCAATCGCAATCCTGTCCGCGCCGGTTTCATAGTTCACCGTGGCCAGCAAATCCAGAGCGGACTGGACATCGGTCAGCACCTTTTCGTCGCCGGTGACCACGGCGATTTTGACGCCGCTTTGCTGAATTGTGTTTATTTGCATCCCGCACTCCTTCCCGTCAGTCGGTAAATTTTCCGGTAATTTTTTCCACCGCCGCCAGCACTCTCCGTTTGGCCTCCGCCATGGGGGCCTCCACGGTGCAGCCCGCGGCGGCCGCATGGCCGCCCCCGCCAAGCTCGGCACAGACGACGCTGGCGTTGACCCGGGATCCGGTGCGCACGGAAAATTTCCACACGTCGGGCCGCAGCTCCCGCATGGTAATGGCGCAATCGCTGCCCTCAATCTGCCCGCCGAGGGAGCTTAAATCCTCCGCGTCCGTCTCGTCCGCGCCAACCCGCTCCATCAGGGAGATGGGAACCTTCAGCACCACGACCCGTCCGCCGTCGTAAAACTCCATATTGGCCAGCATGTCGCCCTCCATCTCCAACCGCTTGCGGCTTTTGGTGCGGAAGAACACCTGATTCACGGTTCGGTAGTCGATGCCGGTGTCCAGCAGCTCCGCCGCCACCCGATGGGTATTGGCGGTGGTATTGCTGTACTGAAAGCCGCCCGTGTCGGTGGAGATTGCCACGTACAAAGGCAGGGCCATCTCCGCCGTGACGGGGCCAAACTCCTTTAAAATGTCGTAAATAATCTCGCCGCAGGCCCCGGCCTCGGTCCGAACCATGTTCGCCCTGGCAAAGCGCTCAAAGGAGGGATGGTGGTCAATGGCCAAATCCACCCTGCCTTTATATTGCTCCGCATTTTTGGGGAATAGATCCGTCACCGCGATGTCAGTGGACACCACCCGGACGGGAACAAAGCCCTCCGGCGCCAAATAGGGCGCCATATAGGGCGCGATGGTGCGGGTTTTGCCGTCGTTTTCCAGCAGATAGGCCCGCTTGCCAATATGCCGCAGTCCGGCGCACAGGGCGGCCGCGCAGCCCACCGTGTCCCCGTCGGGGCGCACATGGGTCAAAATCAGAATGTCGTCAAACTCCCGCAGCAGCGCGGCCGCCTGAGCCGCCGTCAAGTCCGTCATTCCTCTTCCCCCTGCCCGTTTTGTTCGGCGTCCCTGCGCTCCACGCTGCGAAGCAGCTCTAAAATGTGCGCCCCGTGGGCAATGGAATCGTCCGCCACAAATTGCAGCTCCGGCGTATAGCGCAAGCGCAGCGCGCCGCCCAGTTCCCGCCGCAGAAAGCCCGCCGCGGATTTTAAACCCTTGAGCACTTCCTTTTCCTGCTCCTTATCCAACACGCTGACAAATACCTGGGCATAGCGCAAATCCGGCGTGGTGTTCACCCGGGTAATGCTCACCATGCCCACGCCGCTGACCCGGGGGTCCTTCAGTCCGCGAAGCTGGGCCGCCAGCTCCCGCTGGATCTCCTCGTTAATGCGGCCGATGCGATTACTGGCCATAACATGCTCCTTTCCGTGGGCGTTCCGATCAGAACGCCATCCTCTGTATCAAAAGCAGGGGGCGGCGGCCATGCCGCCGCCCCCCTATTGTATCCGGTTACCGGGGAATTTCCTCCATGGTGAAGCCCTCGATAATGTCGCCCTCTCTGATGTCGTTGAAGCGATCCACCGTCAGGCCGCACTCATAGTTGGTGGTGACCTCCTTGACGGTGTCCTTAAACCGCTGGAGAGAGCCAAGCTTCCCCTCGTGAATCACGATGCCGTCCCGCACCACGCGCACACTGCAATCCCGGATCAGCTTGCCGTCCTGAACATACGCGCCCGCCACGGTGCCGATGGAGGACACCTTGTAGGTCTGGCGGATCTCCGCGTGGCCCAGAACCACTTCCTTGAACTTGGGGGCCAGCATGCCCTTCATGGCGGACTCGATCTCGTCGATACAGTCGTAAATCACGCGGTACATCCGCATATCTACGTTCTGCCGGACCGCGCCGTCTCTGGCGGCTGCGTCGGGCCGGACGTTAAAGCCCACGATGATGGCGCCAGTGGAGGCGGCCAGCATCACGTCGGACTCGTTGATAGCGCCCACGCCTCCATGAATGACCCGGACGGCCACCTCGGCGTTGCTGAGCTTTTCAAGAGACACGCGAACGGCCTCCACGCTGCCCTGCACGTCGGCCTTGACGATCAGGGCCAGCTCCTTGCGCTCGCCCGCCTGAATCTGGTCGAACAGGTTCTCCAAAGACACCTTCTGCACCGGCGCGGCGGACTTGAGCTTTTCCTCTTCCTTGCGCTGCTCAACCAATTCCCGGGCCATGCGCTCGTCGGCCACCACGTTAAAGGTGCAGCCGGCGGCAGGCGCCTCGGACAGGCCCGCAATTTCCACGGGAACGGAGGGTCCGGCCTCTTCAATGCGCTTGCCCTTGGAGTTGGTCATGGTGCGCACGCGGCCCACGCCGGTACCGGCGATAATGGTATCGCCCTGACGCAGGGTTCCGTTTTGGACCAGAAGCGTTGCCACGGGCCCGCGGCCCTTGTCCAGCCGGGCTTCAATCACCGTGCCGGAGGCGGCGCGGTTGGGGTTGGCCTTCAGCTCCGCCATTTCGGCGGTGAGCAGCACCATTTCCAGCAACTTGTCGATGCCGGTGCGCTTTTTGGCGGAGATGGGACAGCAGATGGTTTCGCCGCCCCAGTCCTCCGTGACCAGACCATATTCGGTCAACTGCTGCTTGATTTTCTCGGGATTGGCAGCAGGCTTGTCGATTTTATTGATGGCCACCACGATGGGGATGCCCGCGGCCTTGGCGTGGTTGATGGACTCCACGGTCTGGGGCATGATGCCGTCGTCCGCGGCCACCACCAGAATGGCGATGTCCGTAATCATGGCGCCGCGGGCACGCATGGAGGTAAACGCCTCGTGGCCCGGCGTATCCAGGAAGGTAATGGGCTTTCCGTCCAGCTGCACCTGATACGCGCCGATGTGCTGGGTGATGCCGCCCGCTTCGCCCTCGGCGACAGAGGTGTCGCGGATGGCGTCCAGCAGGGAGGTCTTGCCGTGGTCCACGTGGCCCATAACCACCACCACGGGAGCGCGGGAAATCAGCTCCTCTTCCTTGTCCTGGTGGGTGTCAATCAACTGCTCCTCAATAGTGACGGTAACCTCGTGCTCCACCTTGCAGTTAAACTCCAGCGCCACCAGAGCGGCGGTGTCATAGTCAATCATCTGGGACAGCGAGGCCATAATGCCGCTTTTCATCAGCACCTTAACCACCTCCGCGCCGGTTTTCTTCATGCGGGAGGCCAGTTCACCTACGCTGATTTCATCGGGAATGGAAACCTTCAGGGGCGCCTTTTTGGCAATCTCAAGCTGAAGGCGGCGCATTTTCTCCTGCTCATCCTGCCGCCGCTTGTTGGAAAAGGTCATGCCGGGGCCGGGGCGGCGGTTGTTGTTGGGGCGAAGCTTCTGCTTTCCCGCAGGGGGAGCCTGCATCCGCCGGGCCTTGTCGGGCGCCATCTGCTCCAGCCGTTCGTCATACTTCGCCAGATTCACGTCGCCGCCCTTGCGGGTGTCCACCACCTTTTTCTGGGGGACCCGGGTGGCGGGCTGAGCCAGCGCAGGCTTTGCCTGTCCGGCGGCAGGCTGGGGATTAACAGGCCGGGGCGCGGCATGAGGCGCGGGCGCGGCCGCCCTCTGGGCCGGGGCCGCCGGAGCGGCGGGCTGCTGGGCAGGCTTTTCCACGGCGGCCTGGGCGGGCGCAGGCGTGGGGACGCTTTGCTCCTGCTTTGCCGGCTCCCGGTAGGTATCGGCAAAAATCTCCTGAATGCCGGACGCCGGATGGGCCTGGGTCAAGGCCTCAAACACCAGCGACAACTCTTTGTCGGTCAACGCCTGCATATTGCTCTTGGGGGCCTCGCCATACTTCCCCAAAATCTCCATGATGTCCTTGTTGCTCAGGCCTAAATCCTTGGCCAGCTCCCGGACTCTGTATTTATTTGCTGCACTCGTACTCAATAAAGCCACCTCCATCGTTCGCTTGCGAGGGGGGACGCCGTCTCCTCTCTGCGG
>JAEWML010000071.1 GCA_023393155.1 Bacillota bacterium | reverse complement strand
TTCGGTATGCCTCCGCACCGTCCAGCAGTTCTCCCGCACTTTGCAGCAGCGCGTCCGTCACCTTGCTGCCGCCGGTGATGCGGGCCAGCTCCTCCATGCGCCGCCGACGGTCCAACTGAAGCACCTCGGTAAAGGTCCTTCCGCCCCGCTCTCCCTTTTCTACCGAAAAATGTACGTCCGCCATGGCCGCAAGCTGGGGAAGGTGGGTCACGCACAGCACCTGCTTGTGCCGGGAAACTTGGGCCAGCTTCTCCGCCACCTTCTGGGCCGCCCGGCCGGAAACGCCGGTATCCACCTCGTCGAACACCAGCGTACTCACCCGCTCCTGCTCCGCCAGCACATTTTTCAGCGCAAGCATAATGCGGGCCAGTTCGCCGCCGGAGGCAATCCGCGCAATCGGCTTCAAATCCTCTCCCGCGTTGGCGGACATCAGAAAGCGGATCGCGTCGCACCCGTCGGGACCCGGCTCACCTGGCGTAAATTCAATAGAAAACCGGACCCGGCCCATGTCCAGATCCTCCAGCTCTTTCAAAATGCGCTTCTCCAGCTCTCCGGCGGCGGATTTCCTCGCCTTTGTCAGTGCTGCACCCGCCATGACGGTCCTCTTTTCGGCGGCGGAAAGCTGCCCCGCCAGACGGGCCAGCGTGTCGTCAGCGGCCTCAATCTCGTCCAGCTCTCGGCGACTCCGGTCCAGAAAGATCAGCATGTCCTCCACCGTGGCGCCATATTTTTTCTTCAGACGGTAGAGCTGGTCTGCCCGGCTCTCCACCGCGTCCAGCTCCTCCGGTGAAAAGTCAAACTCCCCCAGCATATCCCGCACAGAATCCGCAAGGTCATACGCTTCACAGCGAAGCTGCTCCAGTCGGTTCCAAATTTCTTCCAGCCGCCCGTTGCGCCCTTTCACATGAGCAAGGCTGTTTGCCGCCTCCTGAATCAGACTCACTGCCCCGCCGGTTTCATCATCCCCGTTCAGGCAGCCGTCCGCCCCTTGCACCGCCGAGAGATACTTCTCCCCGTTGCGCAGAAGGTCCCGCCGCTCCAGCAGCTCCTCTTCCTCGCCGGGACGCAGCTCCGCCCGCTCCAGCTCTTGAATCTGAAACGTCAGGCTGTCCACTTTGCGGGCCTTTTCCGCCTCGTCCATCCGAAGGGCGTCCATCTTGCGGCGCAGCTCCGCCATAGAGCCATAGGCGGCGCGGTATTCCCCCAGCGCGCCCTCCAGTCTCCCAAAGGTATCCAGATACGCGCTGTGCCGCTCCTCGTCCAGAAGCTGCTGCCCGTCGTGCTGGCCGTGGATATTCAAAAGCTCCCCGCCAAGCATCCGCAGCTGAGATACCGTCACCGGCCGTCCGTTGACCCGGCAGAGGTTTTTTCCGTCTGCGTCCAGCTCCCGCTGGAGAATCAAAAGGCCCTCCTCGTCCACCGACCCGCCGCACTGGGCAAGGCCGGGAAGGTCCGCCTCCACTCCGGTAAACTCCGCACTGACCACTGCCCGCTTGCTGCCGGTGCGAATCAGGTCCCGGGAGGTTCTGCCCCCCAGCACCGCGCCCAAAGCGTCAATGACAATGGATTTTCCCGCGCCGGTTTCTCCGGTGAGGGCGTTGAAGCCCGGGCGGAAATGAATGTCCGCCTGCTCGATGACTGCAATGTTTTCAATGTGCAGCAGCTCCAGCATGGCTTCTTCCCCCTTTTTTCTGTAATGATACTTCCCTTTATATGTTAATCATTTCCTGAATTTCTTTGCAGAAGGTTTCCGCTGAAACGGTGTCCCGCATCACCAAAAACGCCGTGTCGTCCCCCGCCAGACTTCCCAGCATATAGCCTAAATCCATGTCGTCCAGCGCGGCGCAGGCGGCGCTGGCCAGCCCCGGCATGGTTTTCACCACTACGATATTTTGGGCGTTTTCGATGCCCGTAATGCTCTCCCGGAAGATGGTACGCAGCTTCTCCGCGAAATTCAACCGGGTGCGGTTTCCAGACACAGAATATTTATACACCCCGCGCCCCATCGGCTCCTTAATGAGATGCATCTGCTTGATGTCCCGGGAAATGGTAGCCTGCGTGCTGGACACGCCCCGGGCCTGGAGCCGCTCCAAAAGCTGCTCCTGCGTCTCGATATCCTCCTGCCCGATAATCTCCAAAATCAACATTTGCCGTTCATTTTTCATCTTCCTGTCCTCCCGGCAGCATTTTTCTTGCAAAAATTTCACAAAAACTTTTTTCAGTCAGCCGTACCAGCTTCAGCTCGTACGTGGACCGGCGCACCTGCACCTCGTCCTCCGCATGAAGGGAAAAGCCCCTGCTCTCGTCCACAAACAGATACACCGGCTTGCGCCCATTCCGCTCCGTGCGGATGGAAAGCGTGTGTCCAGGCGAGAGAACATACGAAGAAAATCGCATATTATGCGTGCAGATGGGGCAGACCACCATGGCCTCCGCCTCCGGCTCCACCACGGGGCCGCCGGCAGAGAGGGAATACGCTGTGGACCCGGTGGGCGTGGCGATAATCACGCCGTCTCCCGCAATGTCCGCCAGATGGTGTCCGTCGGACTCAATCCGCAGATGAATCACATGGGAGATGGGACCCTCCCGGATCACCGCATCGTTCAGCCCCAGATTCGTATAGACGGACCGCCCGTTCCGCAGGACATTCACGTCCAGCATCATCCGGCTCTCCGTTTCAAAATCCCAGACTGCCAGCCGCCGCAGCATCTCCAGCTCACCCAGCTCCAACTCCGCGATGAAACCCAGGCTCCCTGTGTTGACACCCAGCACCGGCACCTTATTCAGCGCCGCCAGCTTGGCAAGATGCAGAATCGTACCGTCTCCGCCCAGCGTAATCAGCAGGTCAGCCGACCGCAGCTCGTGGGTCAGCGGGCGCACCTCCAAATCCGCAAAGGAGGTTCCCTCCCGCTGGTCCCGGAAGGGCGAGCACACCACCGTCCGAAAGCCGCATTCGTGCAAAATGGCACGGGTGGCTTTTGTGGCGCTCATATCCCGGTCCCTGCTGGGGTTGGGACATAGAATAATCTTTTTGCCCTCTTTCATGTTTCAGCGCCTCCCTTTTCCGGCAGGTCTGCGTGGGATTCCTCCACCAGCGCCCGCAAATCAAAGCCCGGCGCCTCTTCCGACGCGCCGCAGCGCAAGAACCCCAGATACTCGATGTTGCCCTCAGGTCCTCGAATGGGAGAGTATGTCAATCCAACCACTGTAAAGTCAGATTCCTTTGCATGGTTCAAAAAATGCTCCAGCACCTCCCGGTGTACCTCCGGGTCCCGGACCACGCCCTTTTTTCCAACCTTTTCCCGGCCCGCCTCAAATTG
>JAEWML010000239.1 GCA_023393155.1 Bacillota bacterium | reverse complement strand
CTGTGAGGACCGGCGGGAGGTGAAGCGCCTGCTTTTGACCTGCTCCGGCGGCCCGTTTTACGGGAGAAGCTTTGCGGAGCTTGAGGGCATGACAAAGCAGGATGCGCTGCGCCATCCCAACTGGAAGATGGGGCCGAAAATCACGGTGGACTGCGCAACGCTGATGAACAAGGGGCTGGAGGTCATCGAGGCCATGCGCCTTTACCGTCTGCCGCTTTCTCAGGTGGACGTGCTGATTCACCGGCAGAGCATCGTTCACTCTCTGGTGGAGTATCGGGACGGGGCGGTGCTGGCCCAGCTTGGGACGGCGGATATGCGCCTTCCCATACGGTATGCGTTTACCTATCCTCGGCGGGGGGAAAATCCGGCGGAGCCGCTGGACCTTTTGACCTGTCCGCCCCTGACCTTTGCCCCGCCGGACCGGAAGGCGTTTCCCTGCTTTGCTCTGGCGGAGGCCGCCGCCGAGGACGGGGGCACCGCCTGCGCCGTTTTGAACGGAGCCAACGAAGCGGCGGTAAGCCTGTTTTTGCAGGAGAAAATCGGTTTTAACGACATTTCCCGGCTGGTGAAAAAAGCGCGGGAGGCCGTCCCGGTGGTATATCATCCCACTCTTTCGGATATTCTGAAAGCGGACGCCGACGCACGGCGGGCCGTTCTTTCGGAGTGAAGCGCCCGAAGACGGGAAACGCCGCGGACGCGGCATCGGAACAGTTTAGTTAGGAGTATTTATGACAATTGTCTACATTCTCGCGGCGATTCTCATGTTTGGCGTGCTTATCGCGCTCCACGAGCTGGGACACTTTCTGGCCGCCAAGGCCTGCGGCGTGCAGGTTAACGAGTTTTCCATCGGCATGGGTCCTGCCCTCTTTAAAAGACAGCGGGGAGAGACGCAGTATTCCCTCCGCATCCTCCCCGTGGGCGGCTACTGCGCCATGGAGGGAGAGGACGAGGATTCGGATAATCCCCGGGCCATCAGCCGCCAGAGGTATTGGAAGCAGTTTTTCATTTTTGTGGCGGGGTCCCTTTCCAATTTCCTGACGGGCTTTTTGATTCTGCTGGTTCTCTACTCCGGGGCCGAGGCGTTTTACGTGCCAACCGTCGCCGGTGTGGCGCCGGAGTTCACCGCCGCCGAAGAGGAGACGATGCAAGCGGGCGACCAGCTTTGGGCCATCAATGGGGAACGGATTTACGTCAGCGGCGACGTGGCCCTTATAATGCGAGTGAACGCGGGAAAAGAGAAACTGGCCGTGACGGTGCTGCGGAATGGGGAGAAGGTGTCCCTCACGGGCATTCCCCTGCAAACCTGCACCGGGCAGGACGGCAAGCCCTATCAGGGCTACGGCTTTTTCTACGGCAATGAGGCCGTGCCCGCCACGGCGCTGGGCAAGGTGAAAATTGCGTGGTACAACACTGTGGATTTCGTGCGGACCGTGCGCATCAGCCTTCAGATGCTGGCGCGGGGAGACGCGGGACTCAAGGACATGAGCGGCCCGGTGGGCATCGTTTCCACCATCACGCAGGTGGGGCAGGCCTCGGAAAGCGCCCGGGACGCACTGGACAACATCCTCTTTTTCACGGCGCTCATCGCCGTGAATCTGGCGGTGATGAACCTGCTGCCACTTCCCGCGCTGGACGGCGGACGGGTACTGTTTTTAACGGTGGACGCCATTGCCATGGCGCTCTTTAAAAAGCGCATTCCTGAAAAATACGAAAACGCCATCAATTACGGCGGTCTGGTGGTATTGCTGGGCTTTATGCTGATTGTGACGCTTCACGACGTTTCCCGGCTGTTCGGCTGAGGGAGGGAGTACCGATGACAAAGCAATTGATGGTGGGCGCCGTCCCCGTGGGCGGCGGCGCGCCGGTCACGATCCAGTCCATGTGCAGCACCAAAACCGACGATGTGGCCGCCACCGTGGCGCAAATCAAAGCGCTGGAGGCCGCCGGGTGCGAACTGATTCGAGTGGCCATTCCCGACGGGGCGGCTGCTGCGGCCGTAGATAAAATTAAGGAGCAAATTTCCATCCCGCTCATTGCCGACATTCACTTTAACTACAAATTCGCGCTGGCGTGCGCGGAGCGCGGGATCGACGCCATCCGCATCAACCCCGGCAACATCGGCGGGGCGGAAAAGGTGAAGGCGGTGGCGGATATCTGCCGCCAAAAGCGCATTCCCATCCGCATCGGCGTGAACGGTGGGTCATTGGAGCGGGAGCTGCGGGCGAAATACGGCGGCGTGACGGCGGAGGCTTTGGTGGAAAGCGCCTTGGGCCACGCGGCCCTGCTGAACCGGTTTGACTTTGACGATATCTGCATCTCTGTGAAATGCTCTGACGTGCCATTGACCATCGCGGCCTACCGGCTGCTGTCGGAGCGGACGGAGTATCCCCTCCACCTTGGCGTCACCGAGGCGGGAACGCCGTCCATGGGGCTTGTGAAGTCCGCCATGGGCATCGGCGGCCTGTTGTGTATGGGTATTGGAGACACCATCCGGGTGACGCTGACGGCGGACCCGGTGGAGGAAATTTACGCGGCGAAAAAAATTCTCCGGGCGGCGGGGCTGCGCCATGACGGCGTGAATCTGATCGCCTGCCCCACCTGCGGACGGACGCGCATCGATTTGATTCCTCTGGCGGAGGAGGTGGAGCGGCGGCTGGACGGCTGCCGCAAGCCCATTACCGTGGCGGTGATGGGCTGCGCCGTCAACGGTCCCGGCGAGGCCGCCGCCGCCGACATCGGCATCGCGGGAGGCGACGGGGAGGGCCTGCTTTTCCGAAAAGGAGAGGTTCTTTGCAAGGTCCCGCAGGAGCGGCTGGTGGACGCGTTGATGGAGGAGATTGAGAAGCTGTGAAAATCGCGGGGAAACCGGCGGTTGGTACGATACATTGAGAGCAGGTTAGGATTGAGAGAAGCTATGTCAAAAATCGCATTTTCCAACATATTTCCGGACGTAAGGCCGCTTCCGTCCCTGCGGGCGAAGCTGGACGGGGCCATGCTTATCGGCGCGGCCATCGACAGGGCGGAGCGTACGATTGAACTGAAAATGGAAACCCGGGCGGAGCTGGGCGGAGACGAAATCCGGGCGCTGGGCCGGGAAATCTGCACGGCATACGGCTTTGCCGACGCGCGGATTGCCTGCGCATGCTGTCCGATAGAGTCGGCGAGGGAGAAAACACAGCGTGCGTCCCAAGCCGAAGCAGGCGGAAGGAGCGGGGACGCCGAAAAAAAGCGGGACGGAGCCTCGGGCGAGGTGTTTTACGGGGAGAAAAAGCCCGTGGGAAAAACCGTGCCCGTGGGGTCGCTGGACCTGAAAACCGGAAAGGCAGCTGTTATCGGCAAGATTTTTGCCTTTGAGTGCAGAGAGACGCGCCGCCCCGGTCTGTGGCGTATGAGCCTGGACCTGACGGACTACACCGGGTCCCTGACGGTTCAGAAAAACCTCACCGCCGCCGAAGCCAGAAAGCTGGACGGGAAACTGAAGCCGGGCATGTGGGTGGCGGTGCAGGGAAAAATGGAGCCTACCTGGGATGGGAAGGACATCCAGATGGCACCCTTCCTCATCCGGGCCGCCGCGCACAAGGAACGGGAGGATACCGCCGAGGTAAAGCGGGTAGAGCTGCATCTGCACACCCGCATGAGCAGCATGGACGCGCTGACCGACCCACAGGAGGTGGTGCGTCAGGCCATCCGCTGGGGCCATCCCGCCATTGCCATCACGGACCACGGCGTGGCCCAGTCCTTTCCCGACGCGTGGCACGCTGCCGGAGACAAAATCAAGATTCTCTACGGCATGGAGGGCTATTTCATCAACAATCTGGACGACCGGGTGGCCGTTCACGGATTGCAGGACTGCCCCCTTAATGGAGAGTTTGTGTGCTTCGATATCGAAACCACGGGTTTGAAGGTGATGCGGGAGGCGATTACGGAAATCGGCGCGGTGGTGCTGAAAAACGGAGAGATTACCGACCGGTTCCAGACCTTTGTGGACCCGGAGCGGCGGCTTACCCCGGAAATTATCGGCCTTACGGGCATCACCGACGAGATGCTTCGCGGCGCGCCCAAGCTGAAGGATGCGCTGGCGGACTTTTTGAAATTCGTGGACGGCCGCCCGCTGGCGGCCCACAACGCGGAATTTGACATCGGCTTTATCCGGGAGGGCTGCAAAAAAACGGGTCTTTCTTTTCAGCCCACCTATATTGACTCGCTGATTCTGGCCCAGAACCTGCTGCCGAAGCTGAACAAGTATAAGCTGGACATTGTGGCGGAGGAGCTGGATCTGCCCGCCTTTAACCACCACCGGGCCAGCGACGACGCGGCCACCGTGGGCTATATGCTGATTCCTTTCTTCAACATGCTGAAGGAAAAGGGCGTTGCCAATCTTCAGGGAATCAACCCCGAGATGGAAAAACTGCGGCCCCTTGGAAGCAAGTCCAACCGCTTTCCCAAGCATATTATCCTGCTGGCAAAAAACAAGGTGGGGCTGAAAAACCTCTACAAAATTATTTCCGCGTCTAACCTCAACTACTTTAAAAGGGTTCCTACGGTGCCGAAAACCCTGCTGAATCAGCACAGGGAGGGCATCATTGTGGGCGCGGCCTGCGAGGCGGGCGAGTTGTTCCGCGCCGTGGCGGACCACAAGGACTGGGACGAGCTTAGGCGCATCGCGTCCTATTACGATTATCTGGAAATCCAACCGGTGTGCAACAACCTGTTCATGCTGCGAAACGGCGATGTGCAGTCCGAAGGAGAGCTGCGGGAGCTGAACCGGACCATTGTGCGGCTGGGCGACGAGTTGGGAAAGCCCGTGTGCGCCACAGGAGACGTGCACTTCCGGGAGCCGGAGGACGAGGTATACCGCCACATTCTGCTGGCGTCGAAAAAGTTTCCGGACGCGGACGCCAGCCTTCCCATCTACTTCAAGACCACCAACGAGATGCTTGCGGAATTCTCCTATCTGGGGAAGGAAAAGGCCTTCGAGGTGGTGGTAAGCAATCCCCGGGCCGTGGCGGACAGCGTGGAAACATTCGAGCTGCTGCCAAAGGACCTGTATCCCCCCCGGCTTGAAAACTCCGAGGAGGACCTGAACCGCATGGTTTGGGAAAAGGCCCGCCAGCTTTACGGCGAGGACCTGCCTCCGCTGGTGGAGGACCGGCTGAAGGTGGAGCTGGGCGGCATCTTGGGAAAGTACGACGTGGTGTACATGTCCGCCCAGAAGCTGGTGCAGCGGTCGCTGGAAAACGGCTATCTGGTGGGCTCTCGGGGCAGCGTTGGCTCGTCGCTGGTGGCCTATATGTCCGGGATTACGGAGGTCAACTCCCTGCCGCCCCACTATCGCTGCCCCAAATGCAAGCACGTGGAATTTATACAGAACGGGTCCTACGGCTGCGGCGCGGACATGCCGGACAAGGACTGCACGGAGTGCGGCGAAAAATACGTGAAGGACGGGTTCGACATCCCCTTTGAAACCTTTTTGGGTTTCGGCGGCGGAAAGGTCCCCGATATCGACCTGAATTTCTCCGGCGAGTATCAGGCCAAGGCCCATCGGCACGCCATTGAAATGTTTGGAGAAAAGCAGGTGTTCCGTGCCGGAACCATCGGAACCCTTGCGGAAAAAACCGCCTACGGCATGGTGAAAAAGTATCTGGAGGAGAACGGGATGACCGCGGGCCGGGCGGAGGAAAACCGGTTGACCACTGGCTGCGTGGGTGTTCGGCGCACCACAGGCCAGCATCCCGGCGGCCTCGTGGTGGTGCCGGACGACATGGAAATCGAGGATTTCTGCCCCGTCCAGCACCCGGCGGACGACCCGGAGAGCGACATTATCACCACCCATTTTGAATACCACTGCATGGAAGACAACCTCCTGAAGCTGGACATGCTGGGGCACGACGATCCCACCATGGTGCGCATGATGGAGGACCTGACCGGCGTGGACCCCCGTTCCATTCCGCTGGATGACGAGGACACTATGTCCATTTTCATCTCCAGCAAAATCTTAGGCTATGAACACGACGACGTGGTGGGGGAGACGGGGGCCGTGGCCATCCCGGAATTCAACACACGGTTTACAAGGCAAATGCTGGTGGACACCCGTCCAAGGGATTTTAACACGCTGGTGCGGCTTTCCGGCTTTTCCCACGGCACGGACGTGTGGCTGGGCAACGCCCGGGATTTGATTCTGGACGGGACCGCCTCCGTTTTGGAGACGGTGGGCTGCCGCGACGATATTATGCTTTACCTGATTTCCATGGGCGTGGACGCGGAGCTGAGCTTCAAAATCATGGAGTCTGTCCGAAAAGGCAAGGTGAAAAAGAGCGGCTATCCGGACGGCTGGGTGGAGGTTATGCGGGAGCACGATGTTCCCGAGTGGTATATCGACTCCCTTGCCAAAATCGGCTATCTGTTTCCCAAGGCCCACGCCGTGGCCTACGTCATGATGGCGTTTCGTATCGCGTGGTATAAGGTGCACGAGCCGCTGGCGTTTTACGCCACGTTTTTTACCGTCCGGGCTAAGGCGTTTGACGCGGAGTACTGCTGTGCGGGCATGGACGCGGTGAAGCGGAAAATCCGGGAGATTGAGAACAACAAGGACGCCACGGCGGTGGAGCAGGATTTGATGACCACGCTGGAGGTGTGCTACGAGTTTTATCTCAGGGGCTTCCACTTTGACACCATAAGTATTTATGAGTCCGAGGCCACAAAGTTCAAGGTGACGGAAAACGGGCTTCTTCCGCCCTTTGCCGCGGTGCGGGGACTGGGCGAGACGGCGGCGGCGGACACGGTGGAGAAGCGGAAGGGAAAGAGCTTCATCTCCATTGAGGAGTTTTCCATGTGCTGCAACAAGCTTTCCAAAACCCACATCGAGCAGCTCAAGAAGCTGGGAGCCTTCGCTGGAATGGCGGAAACCAGCCAGATTACGCTGTTTTAAATTGGCTGGGTTAAAGAAACGCACGCAAAGGCGGGCGTCAATAAGGAAGTATAATGAACAGGGAACGGTGTGGCCGGAGGGCTACGCCGTTTCTCTGTTTCTGCGTAACATTTCATCGGTTAGTTCGGGGATGTTCAGGATACCCACGCCGTTGTAGACGATTTCCACCTTTTGCTTTCGCTTTCCGCTGCTTTTATCGGGCGCGTGGATGATGATCTTCGAGATGAATTCGTTGAGAATCGTTGGCGTATACTTATTTGCCTGCCGGTCTTTTTCATCGCAGCTACAGACAAACTACAGGTTGGCTACAGGGATAATACAGATTGCTCTGCCATAATGGTATCAGCTATTGGTCTGTTCATAAATGGTTTTCTGTTTGACACAGATAAGCAGCCTAACGCCCATCTTTCTACTGATGAAGTAATCAATACTAACTTCAACACCAATCCAACCGTTGATGCGCAAAGAAAAGCCCCAGTAGCCACTACTGATTTTAGCACAGTGACAACCGATGATTCATTTTTTTAGGAGACGTTATGAATAGGAAGAAAAAAAGTATTCTAATAAAGCCCCGTGTCAATAAGGATGTTTTCAGTTTTTAAGAG
>JAEWML010000056.1 GCA_023393155.1 Bacillota bacterium | reverse complement strand
GCATTGCTCAGGCCGATTTCTGGAAGACGGCGATTCAGGGCACCATTTTCGGCGTGGCCTCCTATCTGGTGGCCTTCGGCTATCTCGTCAATCCCGCTCTGCTTTTTATGGGTTCCCCTCTTTTTATCGCGCAGTCCTGCGTAACGGCAATCATCGGCGTTCTGGCAATGGCGGGCGGCGTTCAGGGTTGGATGTTCACCCGCTGCACACTCTTGGATCGGATTATGCTGATTGTGGGATCGTTTTGCATGATTCTTGCCGGTACGGTCACCGACATTGTCGGGATTGTACTGGTGGGCGCTGCCCTTCTCAGTTCCTACGGAAAAGCAAAAAAGCTGAAAGCGGCGACCGGTACGTAAGTCCGCGCGCCGCACCGTAAACATCCGCCGGCACCGGGTGCCGGAAAAATATAACGGACATAGAAGGAGAAGTAGTATGAAAAGAACAAAAAAGCTCTTTGCGTCTCTCATGGCAGTCTGTATGCTGCTGGGCACAGCCGCGGGCTGCGCCAGCACCAACGCCGGCGGGCAGGCCCAATCCTCCGCGCCGCAGGGAAGCACGCCCGAAAAAACCGAATCTCTGAAGTGGAGCCTGGCGACCTCCAGCTCCGGCTCCTCCCCCAACACGCTGGGGTCCATCATCTCCAACGTTCTGAACAAAAATCAGGACGCCGTGGAGCTCTCCGCGCAGGTCACGGCGGGCTTTAACGAAAACCTGTACCTGGTGATGCAGGGCGACGCCGACCTTGGCATGGGTACCTGTTTGGATTTAGCCCAGGCCTATACCATGCAGGAGGGCTTTGAGGACGAGGGCTTCAAAAACCTGCGCCTGATCGGCCTGTATGCCATTGAATACGGCCATCAAATCACCCGCGCGGACTCCAACATCAAGACACTGAACGATCTGGTGGGCAAAAAGCTGAACATTAACACGCCCTCTTCCGTCACCGCGTCCAGAAACAGGCTGATTATCGACGGAATGGGCAATACGCCGGAGGACTTCCAGATTTTTGAGATTGCCACCAGCGGCGCCATGGACGGCCTGCGGGACAAGACCTTCGACGCCACCTTCAACGGCATGAGCATTGGCAACTCCTCCGTCACAGAGCTGTCCAGCCAGATTCCCGTGCATCTGATTGACATTCCCGAAGACGTGTTTGAGAAGTTCAACGAGGCCGCCGGCGGCGCCTTCGGCTACGGCGTTATTCCCGGAGGGACCTATAAGGGTCAGGACGAGGACTGCAACACCTGGATTGGATATAACATGCTGTACTGCCGCGCCGACACCGACGAGGAGGCCGTTTATCAGTTGACCCGTACCCTGTGGGAAAACCTGGACGAGCTGGCCTCCGCCGACACCGGCTTTGGCGCTCTCAGCATCGACATGGCGGCGTTTGGTCCCGACCTGCCCTTCCATCCCGGCGCGGAGCGCTATCTGAAGGAAATCGGCGCCATGTAACCGGTTTCCGTGGCACCGGAACGAGTTCCCCCGGGGCTTTTCCCGGGGGAACCCAATCAAACAAACGGTATTGGAGGTCTTTTATGAATCAGTCAAACGCCATCCGGTGCTCCATTGTGCGGGGCGGGACCAGCAAGGCTATTTTTATCATGGAAAACCAACTGCCCCGGGACCCCGTGCTGCGGGAAAAGACGATTCTGGCCCTGTACGGAAGTCCCGACATCCGGGAGATCGACGGTCTGGGCGGGGGCGACCTTTTGACCAGCAAGCTGGCCATCATCGGCCCGCCCTCCTGCGAGGGCGCGGATGTGGACTACACCTTCGGTCAGGTGAGCATGGACGAGGCCTTTGTGGAGTTCAACAGCAACTGCGGCAACATCTCCGCCGGTGTAGGCCCCTTCGCCATCCACGCGGGATTGGTGCGGGCGGTGGAGCCTGTGACCACAGTCCGCATCCATTTGGTGAATCTGGACCGGATTATGGTAGCGCAGGTCCCCGTGGTGGACGGCGAGCCCGCAGTGGACGGCGATTTCACCATTGACGGCGTTCCCGGCACCGGCGCCCGGATTGCCCTGGACTGGAGCGCCGTTTTCGGCGGCACCACAGGCAAATTGCTGCCCACCGGGAATCCTTTGGACGAGGTGACGCTGGACGGAAAAACCTATCACATCTCCATTGTGGACGCAGGAACCATCAGCGTCTTTATCCACGCCTCGGAGCTTAACATGACGGGCGTGGAAACCCCGCAGGAGATCGAGGGCGATCAGGCTCTGTGCACCCTGCTGGAATCCATCCGGGGCAAGGCCTGCGAGCTGCTGGGGCTGGTGGAGGACTATCGGGACGCGGTGGTGAAAACGCCGTATCTTCCCTTCATCTGCCCGGTTACGGAAGCGGCTGACTACACCTGCTTTAACGGGACACAGGTAAAAAAAGAAGACATCGCCTTTGCGGCGCGGCTGTTCAACATGGGCCATCTGGTCAACAAGACCTATGCGGGAAGCGGAACGGTGTGCACCGGCGTGGCGGCCCGGATTGAGGGCACGGTGGTAAACCGGCTGCTGAGGGACGCGGCCAAGCAGCAGGACATTATTTACTTCGGCCACGCCTCCGGGCGTATCCCCGTGGAATCGACGGTTTGCAAAGAGGCCGACGGTTCGTGGCGAATTGAAAAGGCAAACATTTTTCGAACAGCCCGCGTCCTGATGGACGGCACCGCCTATGTGCGCCACAGCGCCATTGAGGAAAAGCGGCTGCAAAGAGGCTGACAAAAGCAACCAAGATAAAGAGAAAGGGCGAACTAAATCATGGAAAACGGAGCGCTGTCTGGAATCACAGTCATCGACCTGACCCGCGTGCTTGCAGGACCTTACTGCTCTATGATGCTGGCGGATATGGGAGCCGACGTCATCAAGGTGGAGGTGCCCGGCAAGGGCGACGACAGCCGGAGTCACTATCCGCAGATCAATGGCGAGAGCGCCTATTATATGAACCTGAACCGCAACAAGCGCAGCATGACCCTGAATCTCAAGAGCGAGGAAGGGAAAGCGATTCTCAGAGGGCTGGTAAAAAAAGCAGATGTGATTCTGGAGAACTACCGCCCCGGCGTGATGGAAAAGCTGGGCCTGGGATATGAGGATCTCAAAAAAATTAACCCCGGTATCATTTATGGCTGCGTATCCGGCTTCGGTCACTACGGTCCATACAGTCAGCGCCCCGGCTATGACATCATCGGGCAGGCCATGGGCGGCCTGATGAGCACCACCGGCTGGCCTGGCGGCGACCCAACCCGCTCCGGCACGGCTATGTCTGACGTAATGGGCGGCATCAGTCTGGCCGTCGGCGTCCTGTCCGCCTACATCAATAAGCAGCGCACCGGAGAAGGGCAGTTGGTGGACGTGGCTCTGGTGGATTCCATCGTCTCCTCTCTGGAGATTATCAACCAGATCTATCTGGTCACCGGGCGGATTCCCTCCCGCATCGGAAACCGCTATGAGGCTTCCTACCCCTACG